>JAFGAG010000005.1 GCA_016933785.1 Coriobacteriia bacterium
ACCTGTACGTGGACACGAGCGGCAACCTCTACAGAGTCGAGGCCACGCTCGCCGGGCTCGATGGCCAGCCAGCGGCGACGGTCTATCTCGAGCAGCCGGACCCCGGCCTCGGGGATGGTAGGTTGTGGTTGGTCGTCACCGTCCCACTTGCACTGGGCCTCATCACGGTAGCCCTCGCCTTCCTGCTCGGCATGGCCATCAGCCGCAGCGTCACCGACCCATTGCACCGCTTCGTCACGTACCTGCAGGAAGAGGGGTACCTTGCGCTGCACGGACTCAGGACCGACGACGCGCTCATGGTCGATCCGGGACTCCCGGAGGACTTCGCCGAATTGGGTGAGGTGATAACCGACCTCATGAGTCAGCTCCGCGTCAATCAGGCCGAGCTCCTCGAAGCGAACGATCAGGCGCTCGCCGCTGAGCGTGCGTTCCGCACCGTCGTGGAGGAGTCTCCCGAACTCAAGATCCTCGTGCGCGACGGCGTCGTGGAGATCGCGAATCCCGCGGCGGCACACTTCTTCGGTCTGCATCTCGGTGATCTGCTTCGTGCGGATCCCGCCGGGCTGTTCAGCGGAGTCGAGTTCTTCAGTGAGGCCGGCGAGCCGGTCGACCTGCTCGAGGCCGGCAGGGTGTCCGGCGGGCGGACGCAGGTGGTCCGCTGTGTCGCCGGAGAACAGCCCGAGCGCTGGATGGAAGTAAGCGTCGCGTTCATCGATCCCGATCAACACGACTACGTGATCTCCGCCCGCAACGTCACCGAGGAGCGGCGCCTGGAGGCGCTGCGCGAAGAGGTGCTCTCTCTCGCGTCCCATGACCTTCGAAGTCCGCTCACGGTGGTTCGCGGCTACCTCGACATCCTCGAGAAACCGGTCGAGGACCAGCAGCGAGAGAAGGCGGTGGCGAGCGCACGGCGTGCGACAGAGCGGCTGGAGAGCCTGCTCAATGACCTTCGCGACGCGACGCGCGTCGAGCGCGTGCTCGCCCCGCAGGTCATGCGGCCCGTGGATCTCGGTGAGCTCGCGCGCCAGGTCGCCGGATCGCTGCAGATCGGCGCCCTGCAGCGTATCGTCGTCGACGCAGCCTCGCCCCTTTGCGTTCTTGGAGACAGCGACCGGCTGGAGCAGGCCCTCACGAATCTCGTGGGCAATGCGATCAAGCATGGCCCGCCGGAGGGCGAGATTCGGATACGCGTCTCGGAACGCGAAGGCCATGCGGTCGTCGCGGTGGAGGATGACGGTCCGGGGATCCCTCTCGAGCATCGGGACACGCTGTTCGAGCGCGGAGTGCGAGGCTCGGAAGACACGCCGGGGATGGGACTCGGGCTCTACATCGTGCGAGTCGTGTCTGAGGCCCATGGCGGCCGGGCATACGTGGAACCCACAGCCGACGGGACGAGGTTCGTGATCGAGCTCTCGTCGATCTCCTCCGAGACAGCCGGCCCCTGAGGGTCGTGCTCAGCGCTCGCGCGCAAATGAGACCAGCGTGCCACACAGTTCGGGGAACTCGATCCCGGCCGCACGCGCGGCATCCGGCAGCAAGCTCGTCTTCGTCATGCCGGGGATGGTGTTCACCTCGAGCAGGTACACCGTGCCGTCTGCGGTGACGATGGTGTCGGCCCGGGACATCCCGCGGCAGGTCAGCGCGCGATGCGCCTCGAGCGCGATGCGCTGGCACTCCTCACGCGCCACGTCCGGGACACGGGCCGGGATGATGTGACGGCTCATTCCGGGCACGTACTTCGACTCGTAGTCGTAGAACTCGTGCTCGGGGACGACCTCGAGCGTCGGAAGCGCGGTGAGCTCGCTGTTACCGAGCACGCCGACGGTGACCTCGGCACCAGCCACGAACTCCTCGATGAGCACAGTGCGATCATGCTCGAACGCCCGCTCGATCGCTGGCGCGAGCTCAGCAGGTTCGTGCACGATGGACATGCCTACGGATGAGCCTTCGCTGACCGGTTTGACGACGAGCTTGCCGCCGAGACGACCGACCATCTCCTCGACCGAGTACGGGTGTCCGCGCCTTACGACCGCCCACGCGGGAGTGGGTATGCCGGCTGCGACGAATATCTGCTTCGACACGACCTTGTCCATCGCGAGCGCACTCGCCAGTACCCCCGATCCGACGTACGGGAGCTCGAGAAGCTCGAGCAGTCCCTGGATGGTGCCGTCCTCGCCGAAGCGGCCGTGCAGACAGATGAACGCCAGGTCGAAGCGTCCGGTGCGCAGTGTCTCGATGAATCCGATATCGGCCGTATCTACGTGGACGACCTCATGCCCGATCGATGCCAGGGCTCTGGAGACCTGCTCGCCGGTGTGCAGCGACACCTCACGTTCGGCCGAGCGACCCCCCATGAGGATCGCTATACGCAGCGCGCGCTCGCTCATCCCAGGACTCCATTCATCGTCATCAGCTCGATCGCGTACAGAGTGCCGAGCCATATCATCACACCGAACACAGCCGCGAGCGCGCCGCGCGTCATGGCCGAAGCCAGCAGGCCGCGCCGGGCGCTCTCCGGGCGACGTCCGCGCGCGACCACCCACACGATGAACGAGAGTACAGGGCCCGCAGCCGAGAGCACGGTACCCGCCCAGAGCAGTGCGGGGTACTCGGGCATCCAGCGCGCGGGGGACTCAGCGGTCGCGCCGCGGAGCAGATACGCCGAGGCTGCAGCGAGAGCGGCCCAGGCGCCCAGGTACAGCGCGAACGGGACCCAGGTGAGTCCACCGCCGACCGCCTCGACGAGGGCGGCATCGGCCGCAGCGGGAACGGTGGTGACGGTCTCCTCCGACTCCGGATCAGGTGTTGCGGTGTCGTCTGCATCGGACACGCGGCCGACTCCCCTCGACGGTTTCTCGGGTCAGTCTAGTCGAGCCGCACCGCCTCACACAATGCGCCATCGACCCTCGGCCGCGCTATGGAGCTTTCGTGGATTCGCCGTGCGTGGCGTCCGTCGGCTCAGTGCGCGGCGTACTATGAGGGCGTCGCGAACATATTCGCGTGAGAAAGGACCAATGACATGCACGAAGAACCGACATCCCCGCCCGAGACTCCTGTTGCCCCCTCGGCGCCTGAATCCACCCAGCCCGTCGCGCCCGTTCCACCGGTGGCGTCGGCACCCCCTGTCGCCGCGACTTCTCCGGTCGCGCCGGTCGCATCGGACGTCCCCCGTCGTGTGGGGGCAGCCGGCGTCATCGCCATCGCGGTCGTGCTCTCGCTGTTCGCAGGCGCTGCGGCCGGACTGGTCGGTGGTTATGCGGCGTACCGGTTCGCGCCCGAGTCACCGGTCTCCGCAGGCACCATCGAGCTCGTGGGCGACAAGACCGAGGAGGTCGTCGCCGCAGCCGCAGCCGTGGCACTGCCCTCAGTGGTGAACATCGACGTGTCCGCCGGCCGGTCCTCGGGAGAGGATCTCTCGCCCGGGCATCCCGATGTCCCGATTCAGGGAGAGGGTTCCGGCGTGGCGTACCTGGAGGCCCCCGATGGCGGGACTTACATCATCACGAACAACCACGTCGTGGACGGTGCGACGGAGATCATGGTGACCGACTCGACCGGCGAGCGGCACCGTGCAGAGCTCATCGGCGGCGACGGCGACAGTGACATCGCGGTCGTCCGGGTCGATGCGGATATCCCGACCATCGAGACAGGCGACATCGACACGCTGGTCGTGGGGCAGCTCGCGATCGCCATCGGCTCACCGTTCGGCCTCGAGCACTCCGTGACGTCCGGTGTCATCTCGGCCCTGCACCGCCCGCTCACGGATTTCGGAGGCGGCGACGGCGAGTATCCCTACGTCGACTCGATCCAGACCGACGCGGCCATCAATCCGGGCAACTCTGGCGGCGCGCTCGTGGACCGCGAAGGGCGGCTCATCGGGATCCCCTCGGCTATCTACAGCAACACCGGTGTCTCCGATGGCGTCGGCCTCGCGATCCCAGTCGACCGCGCAACCCAGGCAGCCGACGAGCTCATCGAGAAGGGACGCGTCGACACGCCGTTCCTGGGCGTGATCGGCCAGACGGTCACCCCGGCACTGGTCACTGAGAAGGACCTGCCGGTAGACGAAGGCGCGTACATCGTCGAAGTGTCGCCTGGCTCGGAGGCCGAGAAGGCCGGGGTCTTGCCGGGCGACGTGATCGTGGCGGTCGATGACGGCCGCGTGCGGACCATGGACGATCTCGTTCTCGCGGTCCGCAGGCGCGCCGTGGGCGACGAGGTCACGCTGAGGATCTGGCGCGATGGCGAGCGAATCGAGCTCGAGATGGTTGTGGGCGTCAAGCCCGACAGCGTGGCCAGGCAGTAGCGAGAACCTCACCGGGAACGCCGAGGGGGGCGCCCGCCGGGCGCCCCCCTCGTGTCGTGTCTTGTCGTGTCCGCCCCCTGGCTACTTCGCGTTGCGGCGTTTGACGATCAGGAACACCACGCCCGCGACAAGCGCAACAGCGGCGGCCATGAGCAGCATCTCTACCGTGCCGAGCGCCGTGACAGGGTCTTCCGAGGCGCCGTCCTCCTGGTCGGCCGCTTCAGGCGCCGGCTCGTCTGACTCCATGGCCTCGGCCGACGAGTACACGGTCTTGGTGATCTCGGCCATGGTCGTCGTGGGAACCTCTACACCGGCGCCCTCGGCGATCTCCTCCGAGCAGGAGCGGTAATACAGCGCGGCCTTCACGGTGACAGGACCCTCGGCCATGGCGAAGCTGTACTCGTTGGAGGTGGATTCGCGCGGCGGGATGCGGTCGTCGGTGTGGACCTCGAACGCGTCCCACATCTCGGCCGGGTAGTTGCCCGCTTCGTCCTTCATCACGGTCCCGAAGTCACGCCGCTCGCGCAGCAGCTCCGTGCCGTCGGCATCGGTCGCGGTGACCTCGAGCCACATCTGCCGCACCTCGGTCAGACCGGTGGGCAGATAGTGACCGGCACCGACGTTGGTGATGGTCGTCGTGACAGCGACATCGCCGCTCTCTACGATCTCGGGCAACTCGAGGTCGAGCTGCGCCGCCGCCTTGAGCCGTTCTTCCGCCTTGTCAGCATCACCGAGCGCGACATTCCCGCCGGCGAACGTCATCGTGTAGATATGCTCGCGATCGGGGCCGGTGGAGGCCGCCTTGCCTGGGTTCGGCTTGGTGACACCCGGTCCGGGAGTCATGTGGCAGTCCTGGCACACGATGCCTTCGGCGGAATACGGTCCGTTCTTCCACTCGGTGTAAGTCGCCTCAAGATGGACCCCATTTGAGGGATGGTTCACGTTGTGGCAGGAGCCGCAGAACTCCGCCGTCTCATGGAACTGCGAATATGCGGCTGCGTGTGGTGCCTGAGGGTCCTTGAGCTGCGCGACTCGCACGTCCTCCTCGCTGACGATCTGCGAGGCGTTGCCGATCGGGTCGTTCGTCCCCGTGACGTGGTGACAGAACGCGCACGTCACGCCCTCGTTGGCCACATCAGATGCGCCCGAGTGGTCGAGACCGGAGACTTCACCTGCCATGACGCCGACTGGTGTGTGGCAGGTGAGGCAGAACGGTGTGACGGCGCCACCCGTCGCCTTATCGGCTTCAGCGATCTTATAGAGGTAGATGGGGTCGGTGAGCGCCTGCGCGTGCATGGACGGCTCCCACTGTGTGAAGAGGTCCGAGTGGCACCCGCACGCCGTCGAGGACGGGAAGTTCGAACTCGGCATCGACGGTAGCGCCGCCGCGACGGCCGGTACTGCGAAGACCGCGAGCACCAACACCATGACGACCATCGATGACACCGAACGTACGGTCATGCGCATGCCCGCTCCTTTCGAATGTGCGTCTGTGGCGGCGGGAGGGCCGCCGCCCGACTCACGCCTTCTTCATCATGAATCTCATGCCGACGAGGACGACAGCCATCAGACCGAAGACGACGGCTGTGATGACAAGACCGATCAGCCCACCGGTCCCATCCTGCATCGCCCGGAACTCCTCGTCGGTCATCCCCATAGCGTCTTCCGATGAGTACACGGTCCTGGTGACCTCTGCCATGGTGGTGGTGGGGATCTCGACACCAGCCTTCTTGGCGATCTCCTCGGAGCACGAGCGGTAGTAGAGCGCGGCCTTCACCGTGACCGCACCTTCAGCCATCGGGAAGCTGTACTCGTTGGAGGTCGACTCGCGCGGCGGGATGCGGTCGTCGCTGTGGAAGCCCACCGCGTCCCACAGGTAGACCGGGTAGTTGCCGGCCGCATCCTTGAGCACGGTGCCGAAGTCGCGCCGCTCGCGCAGCAGCTCCGTGCCATCGGCATCGATCGCGGTGACCTCGAGCCACATCTGCCTCATGTCGGTGAGGCCGGTGGGCAGGTAGTGACCGGCACCCACGTTGGTGATCGTGGTCGTCACGGCCACGTTCCCGCTCTCGGCGATCTCGGGCAGATCGAGGTCGAGCCTGGCTGCCGAGCGCAGCCGCTCCTCGGCCCGCACCGCGTCACCGAGCCCCACGTTGCCTCCCGCGAAGGTCATCATCGCGACGTGCTCGCGAGTGGGTCCGCCCGCTGCGGCCTTGCCCTCTCGGGGCTTGATCACTCCGGCGCCGGGTGTCATGTGGCAGTCCTGGCAGACGACGCCCTCGGCCGGATACGGGCCGTTCTTCCACTCCGTGTAGGTCGCTTCGAGCGGTATCCCGTTACCGGGATGGTTGACGTTGTGGCAGTTGCCGCAGAACTCGGCGGTTCGATGGAACTGCGAGTATGCGGCCTGGTGCGCCGTGCCGGGCTGTGGATCAGCGATGGGGCCGAGCTTCACGCCATCGCCGGTGACTGCGGTCGAGGTGTCGCCGACGTAGTCTCCCGCCGTCCCGTTGACCTGGTGGCAGAAGTCGCAGGTGACACCTTCGGCACCCGCGGGCGTGACCCGGGACTGATCGAGACTCGTGAGCTCACCGGCCATGACGGCGATCGGCGAATGACACGCGTTGCAGAACGGCCCGAGCGCTCCACCCGTCGCCTCTTCGCCGAGCTTGAGCTCGTACAGGTAGATAGGGTCGCTGAGCGCCTTCGCGTGCATCGACACGCCCCACTGGTCGACGAACGCGGCGTGACACCCGCAGCCCGCCGACGATTGGAACAGCGAACTCGGCATCGACGGCAAGGCCGATGCAGCCGATGGGACCAACACGACCGCCATGCAGATCGCCAAGAACAGCCTGGGCCTGAGTCTCATGGTAAGCCCCCTTCTCATCCCCGATCGGCGCGTCCACGACAGCGCTCCGGCAAGACAAACGTACCGCAGGATGGCGCTCAGCGGTTGTGAGATGCGCTGAGCGGTCATCAGGGCACGACAGAAGGTGCGTTTCGTCTGAGCGTGCCGCTATGATGGTACCCGTGACCCAAGCCAGTTCACCGGGAGAGGAGCTGATCATGGAGATGTATCGCTGCAAGGGGTGCGGCTACCTACACGTCGGCCCCGCTCCGGAACGCTGCCCAGTCTGCGGCGCTCCTCAGTCGTTCTTCAACGCGTACGACGGACCCGGCGACCTCACCGGCACCCGGACGCTTGAGAATCTCATGTCCGCATTCGCGGGCGAATCGCAGGCTTATCAGCGCTACACGCTGTTCGCCCGGATCGCCGGACTCGAGGGCCGCAATGGCGCGAAGAAGGCGTTCGAGCGGGCGCTGACCGAGGAGGCAGCCCACGCGCTCGGCAACCTTGCGTACGCAGGTGGCTTCGGCTCGACAGATGACAACCTCACCGCAGCTGTCGCAGGCGAAGAGCACGAGACCGTCGACATGTATCCTGCCTTCGCCGAAATCGCCGAGGAGGAGGGCTACCCGCAGATCGCCCAGTACTTCCGGGCGCTCGGAGGCTACGAACGTCAGCACCGTGACGCGTACAAGAAGGTCCTCGACAGTGGTGAATGACCGCGCGCATGCGGACTTCGCGTCGCTGGACGCCGACGGTATCGCTCGGGCGCTCGGCGAGCTCGGCCAGCCCGGATATCGCGCGAAGCAGGTCCTGTCCTGGCTGTACGGGCGGGTGGTCGCCGACTTCGATGCGATGACCGACCTGCCAGCCCGGCTGCGCACCGACCTTGCGGAGGCCTGGTCACTCCAGCTTCCGGAGGCCGTCGACGTGCAGCGGTCTGCGGACGGCACCCGCAAGTACCTCTGGCGACTCGCCGACGGAGCGATGGTCGAAAGCGTGGGTATCCCGACGGATGACCGCCTGACGGTGTGCTTCAGTACCCAGGCCGGCTGCGCCATGGGATGCACGTTCTGCGCCACCGGGCGGGGCGGATTCGTACGCGATCTGCTGCCCGGCGAACTCGTGTGGCAGGTGGCGCTCGTGGGTCGCGACTTCGGAGCACGGGTCTCTAACGCGGTCGCGATGGGGCAAGGGGAGCCGCTCAACAACTTCGAGGCGGTGTTGGGTGGCCTGCGCCTGATGAACCACCCCGAGGGGTTGGGCATCGGTGCCCGGCATCTCACGATATCCACGTGCGGCGTCATCCCGGGCATACAGCGTCTGTCTCGCGAGGAAGAACAGTTCACGTTGGCGGTATCGCTCCACTCGGCGGTGCAGGAGACACGCGACCGGATCATGCCCGGGGTGCGGCGCTGGCCGCTCGCCCGGTTGCGTGAGGTGTTGATCGACTACACGGATTTCACGGGGCGCCGTCCGACGCTCGAGTACGCCGTCATCCAGGGCACCAACGACACTCCCGCAGAGGTCGACGCCCTCGTGAAGTTCGCGCGCGGCTGGATGTCGCACGTGAACCTGATACCGATCAACCCTGTGGCGGGTAGCACCGCGACCCGCCCGGGCCACGCGCAGGTACTTGCGGTGGCATCAGCGCTCAAGGACGCCGGGGTGGAGACCTCGGTGCGGACGGAGCGAGGCACAGATATCGACGCGGCCTGCGGTCAGCTCACGCAGAAGCACCGGCCTCCGGGCGTGTGACCGGACATAGACCACCGAACCCAGGGCAGGAGTCGCATAGTCCCTGCGCATACGAGCCGAGTGGCTTGAACTCGCCTCGGCGTATCGCGTGCACAGGTCTTGAGACCCGCTCGATGAGTGCCGGACGGTCGGACGCACTATAGGTGAATGTGATCTCCCGCATGCGCTCGACCTCGGCGAAGACCACCTCCGCGCTCTCGGCCCCCGCGTGAAGCGCCGCCAGCGCGTAGCACTCAGCCTGCAACTGATAACGCCCTCGTGCCTCCCGGAGCTCGAGCGGGCCGGCTCCGGTCTTGTAGTCGACGATGAGCGCACTTGATCCGCTCCAGGCGATCAGATCCATAGCTCCCGAGAGGACCGTGCTGGCGATGGGTACGAGGAACGGGGCCTCGTGCTCGACCCGCTCCGCCGCGCGGATCCGCCCGGCGAGTCTTGAGTCGAGGAAGGTCTTCGCCGCCTTCTCGAGCGCCGGGCGCCGCGTTGGATCGACGCCTGTCGCCCGGAGAGACCTGTCGATGACCTCATCCAGCACATCCGCATCTGATGCGAGCTGGAGTACCAGGTGCAGTGCGCTCCCGTAGTCGAGCGCAGTGGTGGCCCCGACACTCGGTGGAAGCGGGAGGCGCGCCACGCGCACGAGGTGGTAATGGTAGGGGCACCGCTCGTACGTAGCGAGCGCTGTGTACGAAACGGGAGGCACCGACGTGACACTCGGCGTGGTCGGTGCCTCGCTCGTTGGCGCTTCCACGACCTTCGCGACCGCCGGCGCAACCATGCCTGCTGCGACATCCGATCCGGCTACCACGTCCGCGGCCGCATCCTCGATGGTGCCCTCTACGACGGATACACCGATCGTGCCCACGCCTACATGCACCTCGCGGCTCGCGAGGCTTCCGGGCTCGCTCATACCGAACGCGCTCCTCAGGATACCGGGGATCGTGTCACCGGCCTCCCGATCCGATCGCGTCCTGCACACGATCGTCAGACCCTCTCGCGCCCGCGTGCATGCGACGTAGAACAAGCGGCGTCGCTCGGCGTCACGGACCGCGGTCCTCGCATCGGCAACAGCTCTCCACGCGAGCGTCTTGTCGTTGCCGTCCGCACGCGGTAAGACCATCCCAAGCAACATCCGCCCATCGGTGCGCGCAAGCGCGATGCCTGGAGTGCTCGAGTCGGACGAGAGCGAGCCGACGACCACCACGGGGAACTCGAGCCCCTTGGCCGCGTGGATGCTCATGATGCGCACCGCACCGGAGACGGCATCGAGCGTCGCCTCCTGCTCCCCTCTCGAGTGCGTCTCGCGAGATTCGAGGCTGTGCAGGAACCCGCCGAGGCCACCCGACCCGCTCGCCTCGAACTCGTCTGCCATCCGCACGAGCTTCATCACGTTCGCCCAGGAGCGGATGCCTGGCCGCCCTTCGGTGAACAATGTGAGGTCGTAGTCGACATCAAGGAGCGCCTGCAGCATGGTCTCGCCCAATGGCCGGACCCCCTGCATCGAGCGCGCGGCGTCCACCGCGGCGATCGTGCGTCCTGCCGCCTCCCGTTCGCCTCCGTCCGGAAGCCCGTGTAGCGCACGTTGGAGCGCCTCCCACAGCGAGAGGCGTCGTGATGGCCCGCGCTCACTGGTTCGCTCCGAACGCTCGGCGTCGACCTCGCTGCGGATCGAGAACAGCGCATCAGGGCCGAGCCCAGTGATCCTGCCCGCCAGCACGGTGAGAAGTGCGTGGTCATCTCGGACGTTGTCGATGACACGCAGGAGTGCGCGCACCTCGTGAACCTCAACGCAGTCGAAGAAGGCTCCACCCGCAGCAAGCACGGCGGGGATGCCTCGACCCGCGAGTTCGCGTTCGACCGCCGCACCCTGCCCCCTGCTGAGCGCTCCCAATAGGACGGCTATGTCCCCGGGTTCGATGCCAAGTGCCACGTGCTCGGCCACGCACTCGGCGAGTGCAGCCGCCTCCGCGGCGTGCGGCTCGGTCTCGCCCGTCGCTGTGTCGACAAACCGGACCGCGAACCTCCCGAGCTGGGTCGGCCACTCAGGGCGGTCCTGGGGCGCAGTAGGACTCCTGAGCGTCATGTACGCTTCGCCGAGAAGGAGAGGGTGAGCGAACAGCCCATTGATGGCATCGAGCAGCGGCGGCGCAATCCGGTAGTTGATGTCGAGCTCGACGTGCACATCGGTCGAGCGTCCGTGCGCACGGAAGACACCGACGTCCGCGTGACGGAACGAGTAGATCGATTGATTCTCATCGCCGACGGTGCACAGATCCCCGTCCGCGAGACTGCTGATGATTCCAAGCTGCAGTGCATTCGTGTCCTGGAACTCGTCGACCATCACCATCGCGAAGTGTCTGCGGTACCGCTCGGCGATATCGGGCCGCTGCCGGAGCATGTGCGCGGTCAGCGTCTGAAGGTCCTCGAAGTCCAGGACTCCACGCGCACGCTTCTCCGTAGCGTAGGCGCGCGCGAACCGCTCCAGCGCCCGCTTGAAGACGTCCTCGTATCGCGCCACCGCACGCTGCGCCGCGTGCATCCGAGCGGCATCAATGAGCATCCGGGCTTCATCGACGAGCTCCTCGTGCCCTTCGACGCTACGCAGTTGACGGAACAAGATCGCGGTGGCCGATGTGAGCACATCATCAGCGGACAACTCGTCGCGCGAGACGCGCTCCAGCAGATCTGAGAGGGTGCGCGCCGCCTGCGCGTTGGCGTCGGTCGTCTTGTTCGCGCGCAGTCCCGCGAACCCTTCGGCCAGCTCACTCGCGCGGCCGGCCAGCTCACTGAGCCCACGATCGACCTCTTCCGGTCCGATCACCTGAAGATCGTGCACCTCCAGACCGGCCGCGAGAAGATCCGCACGGGCAGAACGCAGGGCGTCTGCCACGGTCGTGAACGACAGTGCTCCCACCATCTCGGCAGCACCAGGATCGCTCTCGATCAGATCACCAAGCACCTTGTCGAGCACGTCGGTCTCGACGACCGACGACTCGATCCCGTCGAGCACCGTGAAGTGCGGATCGATGCCGATGTCGAGAGCGTGACGCCTGATGATGCGTGAACACATGCCATGGATCGTGGAGATCCAGGACTCAGAGACCCGCCGGGCTGCGTCAGGCCGACCCGCGTCGATCAGGCCTCTTCGCATCCGCTCGTTAAGCTCCCCCGCGGCTTTCTCGGTGTACGTCACGGTCAAGAGTGCGTCGGGCTCGGTCTGCTCGTATGGAGGTGTCCCGAGGACGGCCGCGACGAATCGTGCGGTGAGAACGCGGGTCTTACCCGAACCGGCACCCGCCGCGATGAAGAGGTCCCGTGGGCCCGCGTCGACCGCCTGCTGCTGACGTTCGTCGAGCTCAGGCATGGCGACTCCCCCCTACCGGACAGAAGGGCCGCGCGATGCAGTAGGGCGAGCAGCGCCCGTCGGCGGGGTCCGCATCGATCGCACCGGCGCGCATACCCCGCACCGCCTCATACGCGCGATCGCGGGCAACCTGGATGACCTCGCCGATACCATCGGCCCCCACCATGTCGGTCGACACGAAGGGCTTCCCTCGCAGGCTCTCGTTCACGAATCCGCGAAGGTCACCGTGCTTGATGGACCTGTAGACCGCGCCTGCGACCTCGAGCCCGAGCCGCTTCGATGCGACGTACGCGTAGAGCGGAAGCTGCACGAGCCCCCGCTCCGCGAACCTTGTCACGCCGCGCTCGGCGCCCACCGCCCCCAGCTTGTAGTCCATGACGAACAGATGCGACCCGGTGCAGTCGATGCGGTCGATACGTCCACGGAGCGCGTAGCCGTCCATCGGTTCGGCGTCATCACCGGCCGTCATCCCGAAGGACCACTCCCGGTAACGGGGTTCGAACCCGGGTAGCAGCGTGGCATCCACGGTCAGGATGCGGGCCGTCGATCCAACGGCGCTGCGAAGATCGGCGACCTCACGAGCGCCCTCGACATGTACCCCGGCGACCACCTCCGCGACGAGGCTTCTCAGCACAGCGAGAGCATTCTCGAGCGTGTCGGGCGTGACCCTGGGCTCACCCGTCGTCTCGATGAAGCGGTCATACGTGCGGGCGAGCACTTCGTGCGCCGCCTGCCCCGCGGTCGACGCGTCGACGCGGGCATCAAGGTCAGCTGGTCTTATGACACGCTCGATGTACCACCGGTACGGGCACTGCAGATACGTTTCGATGTCACTGACCGAGAAGATGTCGCGGTGCTGAAGTGCCCTGCGTGTGTCATCGGAGAGCGTATCGCGCCACGCGCTGTCGCGGTGAACGCGAGGTCGTCCTGCCGTGGGCCTCGCGGCGGCCTTGGTGATCTCGGAGCCCTCCTCGCCCATCAACGCCGCCGAACGTGCCTTGCGCCGCGATGTGGAGGGAGCCCCCTCCCCGCTGCACCCGGCATCAAGGCCGAGCACAGAGCCGCCCACACCCGGCCTGGGATCGAGTCCGCCCTCCCCGGCTCCGTAGAGGTCGAGGACCTCTTCCAGGAATATGGAGGGTTGCACGGGCTGCCCTCTGTCATCGTGAGATCGACGGCTGAGCACGAGCCGCTCGCGTGCGCGCGTTATCACCTGGTAGAAGAGGAGCCGCTCCGCAGAAACATCGTCGCGTGGCGCCGTATCGATGCCGGCCCGCGCCAGCGCCACCTCGGCACCCAGCGCACCGTATCCCTCATCGCGGCGGACGCGTGGAAACTCGTCCGCGGTGAGACCACCCACGATGACGCACTGGAAGCGCCTGCCTCGCACACGCTCTGCGCTCAGCACGTGCACGCACCCACCCTCTGCGGTGCCACCCATTGATACCGGAGTACCCCGTAGCGCGGTGCCAAGCATACGGGTGGGAGCATCCGCATAGGGTAGTCCGCGGAGGCCTGCGACCGCATCCACCAGCGCGCGCGCCGCCGCCGCGTCGAGCAGGCCTTCCGGCGCAAGCACGGCCCCCTGGCTGTGCGCTCTTCCGATCATCGTCTTCGCTAGCCTGTGCCAGCGTTCCTCTGAGCCATCCTCGGCAAGGCGGGAGCATGCAAGGCGCGCCTGTCGCATGAAAGCGGCGGTCTCTCCACTGAGCCACGAGTCGAGCCGCCGGGTAGCCTCCGTGCCGCCGAGACCTAGGCGCCGTATCCGCGCGTCGAGGTCGTCAAGGACCTGCAGGGAGGCTGGGCTGTACGGCGACCGCATGAGATCCATCCAGGTCACCCTATCAGCCACCCCGTTGCACACCGACAGTACGCCAAGCATGGCGCGTCCGAACCCGGTCCGCTCGAATGGGACTTGCACATCCCAGCAGACGGGGACGCCTGCCTCGTCGAGGGCGAAGCGAAGAGCCCTCACGTGTGCCATGGGATCACGCAACACGACCGCGATGCCGTCAGGCTCGATGCCCGAGGCTCGTGCGGCTTCGATCTCTGCGACAATCCTTGCGGCCTCCGAGACGCGGCCCCACGCCTCCGAGATCCTCACCGCCCCCGAGCTGACCAGTGGCACAGGGCGTTGTGTGCTGAAGTCTCGCTCGATGGCAATGAGTTCTGGTGACGCGGAGTACGGCTCAGCCGGCGCGACTTCTTTCATCTCGCCGACAGCGCACAGCCGAGAAACAAGTGCTGCGGCTGCCTCCGTGGCCGGCAGCGACGCGGTGTATGTGAGCGAGACGATCACCTCGGCACGCGTGGATGCAGCGGTGACATAGCGCTCCTGAGGCCTGGTGAGACCGGTGAACCGATTGACCGCGATCAGGTCAGGAAGGTCGAGTGAGTCGATGCTGTCGGCGACCGCCCGGTACGCCTCACCGCGCTCAACGAGCCCCGCCGCGCGCAGCGCATCGAAATACGCAGCGATGAAGCGGACAAGACACGACCCGGGGTCGGTGCCCTGCACAGCCGCGCGCCCCGGTGAGAAGTCCGACTCGGCCGCTCGTTGGACGAGCCTCCCCATCATCCGCCGAAAACCTGGAGTCCTGACTGATGCGCCAAGATCAAGCGCATCCGAGTAATTGACAGATTCTTCCAGTACGACTGCTCGCTGAGCCATGCTCACAAGCTGCCGCCCGTCGCCTATCGTCCTCCAGCAAGCATCGAGATGTGCGCCCAGTGTGGTGACCTCGAGCCCCGTCGGGCACTCCATCGCAAGTTCCGACATGGCTCGGGCGACATCAGGCGGTGAGGGCAGCAGCAGAAGCGCGTGACCGCCTGAGGCGACATGTTGGCGCAACCGCTGATGGATGACACCGGTCTTTCCAGCGTTCGCGGTCCCTATCAGCACATGCAGCGGCATACGCGCTCCTCTCTCGCAGAGAGGAGACTACACCGCGCATCTGACATCAGGACGAGATCACCGTGCGAGAGTAGCGTTGGACCCCATCCCTGAGTTCCTGGACCTTGCGCCATGCGACTTCTTCATCGCGACCAAGATAGTGATCCATGCGGGAGCCGACACTCTCGACGGCCGTCTCAGCGCGCTCGGCGACGGTCTTAGCCGCCTCCTGAAGCCTGCCGGCCTCGAACGCCAGTCTCCGGCGAGTCTCACTGCCGCTTCTCGGAGCGAACATAAGTCCGGCGAGGACGCCGGCGGCGGCGCCAACGAAGATGCCGATGATGAAGTATGTAAGCTTCCCCGTTCTCATCTACACACCCCCGGATCCGGGAACGGCCTCGCCCTCAGTCAAGAGGCGAACGATTCTCTCGAGATCGACCTCATCGTGGAAGTCTATCTCTATCTTGCCCTTCTTCGACGTCTGCTTGACTCGGACGTTCGTGGACAGCAGCCGGCGAAGCTTCCTTGCTACCACCTTATAGGACTTCGGCGTGATCGGACGGGGTGTGGAGATACTCGAACCCGCTGCGAGGAGCTTCGCGAGACTCTCAGCCTCGCGGACGGACAGACCCTCTTCGACGCACTTACGTGCAAGCGTGTGTCGTCGATCGTCGTCGGCGACCGACAGTATCGCTCGGGCATGGCCGGCGGTGAGCTTGTCCTCGTACAGCAGCTCCTGGATGTCATCTGGCAGATCGAGTAGGCGCAAGGTATTCGTGACGGCCGACCTGGACTTTGAGACACGATCAGCGAGTTCGGCCTGTGTCATGCCATACTCAGCGATCAGCCGTCGGTATCCGCGGGCTTCTTCGATCGAGTTCAGGTCAGACCGCTGAAGATTCTCTATCAGTGCCAGTGCCAGTGCCTCTGTATCGGTTATCGCCATGACGCGGACGGGGACCCTTTCGAGACCCGCCGCCCTGGACGCTCGCCAGCGACGCTCGCCAGCGATGATCTGATAGCCAGCGCCGTGGGCGCGGACCAGTATGGGCTGCAGGACCCCGACCTTCTTGATTGAATCCGAGAGTTCGGCGATCTGGTCTTCGTTGATGTCCGTCCTGGGCTGGTCTGGGTTCGGTGCAATCTCGTCAATGCCAAGATCGCGCACCTCCCCGCCAACCTCCTGCCCGGCGCCAGGTATAAGTGCGGAGAGCCCCTTGCCGAGACCACGCTTAGACACGGGCAACCACTTCCTTCGCCAATCGTCTGTACGCATCAGTCCCACGACCTGTCGGATCGTAGAGCATGCCCGGCTGGCCGAAGCTCGGGGCCTCCGACAACCGCACGCTCCGAGGAATCAGGGTCTCAAAGACACGCTCACCGAAGAAGTCGCGAACCTCGTCCACGACCTGTTGGGAAAGTCGAGTGCGGCGGTCGTACATGGTCATCACTACACCGAAGACTTCAAGTGCAGGATTCAGCTGTGTCTTGACCAGACGCACCGTCTCGAGGAGTTTCGTCAAACCTTCCAGCGCGTAGTACTCACACTGAACAGGAATCAACACCCCGTCCGCTGCCGTGAGTGCATTGATGGTGAGCAGGCCGAGCGATGGGGGGCAGTCTATGATCACAAAGTCGAAGTCGCCCCGCACGGGCTGGAGGACGGACTTGAGTTTGTTCTCACGGCTGAAGGATGAGACGAGCTCAATTTCCGCACCTGCCAGCTGAATCGTCGAGGGGACCACGAAGACTCCCTCGACTTCTACCGGTTCGATCAGCTGCTCGATCGGCACTTCGCCGAGCAGGGCGTCGTAGATGCATTGCTCGCGCTGATTCTTGTCTAGCCCATAGCCTGAGGTCGCGTTTCCTTGAGGATCGAGGTCGACCAGGAGGACGTGCGCCCCTGACTCACCGAGACTGGCTGCCAGATTGACCGCGGTCGTGCTCTTGCCGACGCCGCCCTTCTGGTTCACCACCGCAAGGACGGATCCCGGTCGCCCGAGCCCATCTCCCTTGCCGTTCGTAGAGTCCACTATGGACACTCCTCCCACATTCGACGGCCTTCTGCCAGTATAGGGCTCCTCGGACCCAGGGTGAATACCCGTCAGCCGAGTGGTTCCGACTGTGCGAGGCCAGGCCTACGGGGAAGACTCATGCGGGCAGGCCCGACACGACGATACACATACAGAGTTCGACGCTCGTCTCCGCCTGGAAGCACGTACTCGGAGACGCGATCAAGGTCCATTCCGGTAAGACGTGCGGCGCGAGCCGCCTTCTGCTCCTCGTCCTCAGACCGGATGCCCTTCATCGCGAGAAGTCGCCCATTCTCACTCAAGAGCGGACTGGACAGCTCCAGCAGAGAGGCGAGTGAACTCACGGCTCTCGTTACCACGAACTCATACTTCGCCGCGCTGCGCACCACCTCTTCGGCCCGGAGCGCGAGGACACAGGCATCAAGACCCATCTCCCGCACCCACAAGTCCAGGTACGCCGCCTTCTTCTTGCGAGCTTCACAGAGAGTGACGGTGCACCCGGCAATCGACAGGGGTATGCCAGGAAATCCCGCGCCCGACCCCACATCGATGAGCTCACCCTGGTGCAAGTCGACGAACTTCAGCACCATGAGCGAGTCGACGATGTGTAGCCGTATGAAGTCAGACGGGTCAGTGATTCTCGTAAGGTTCGTCGTCGTGTTCGCTGTCAGCACCGACGCGGCGTGCACTGCCAGCAAGGCTGTCTGCGCGGCCGTCATCGTGATTCCAGACGCCTCGAGCGCAGCCCGGATATCGTCCTGATCAGGTGGTGTGGGTGTGTTCTGCAGTTTCACGTGAAACATCTTTGCGTGTTCGTCACAATCACGCAAGACCTCCTGCGGGCCCGGGTGGTCTGGATGTTTCACGTGAAACCCCGATGGAGGGCACGCGCTAGGCACTCGCACCGGATCAGGACCACAGACACTGCAGGCCACTGACTGGGTTCCACGGTTCATGAAGTCTCGTCGCACGCGGCCCCCGCTGTACGGGTCCCTCCCAACGAGTAGTGAGCGCTCAAAGACGGGCGCTGTATGACACTGGGACACGAGCCGTGCGTGGTACTACTGTGGTCGGCATCTGCACCGCTGGAGTCGACACTCTCGATCGTTGTCCCAGTGGGGTCAGTAGGATATGAGGTGCTCCAGCGGGGCGAACCTCACTGGTACGCCCGCCGCCGCGTACGTGGCGTGAGCGACGCAACCAGATCGGCTCACGGAGTTCGTCATCACTCCCTCGGCGGCGTTGGCGCTGCAGCATCGTCTTCGCCGGTCACCCGCATACACTCCCTGTCGAAGGTCCCCCAGAGCCCGCGCGGGCCAATGGAGCAATCTGAGCGCCACTGCCGCCAATCGTGTGTTGATCCGGGTAACCGCGTCGTGCGAGTCGACAGCAAAGGGGACCCGCATCAGCGGGTCCCCTTCTAGTGGTCTGCAACCGAAACCTATCGGGGGTGCACTACCACCATCCTGCGCGGCTCGGCACCCTCGCTCTCGGTGCTCACCCTCTTGTCCTCGCGAAGGACCACGTGGATCACCCTCCGCTCGAAGCTGCTCATCGGCCGCAACTGCACCGAACGACGCTGACGCACCGCTCGATCCGCAGCGCCCCGCGCAATCTCCTCGAGCTTCAGTCGGCGACGATGACGATAACCGGACACGTCTACGACCAGCGGATAGCGCATGTCGAGCTTGCGATTGGTGATAGTCGAAACGATGACCTGAAGTGCGTCAAGCGTACGCCCATGGCGACCGATGAGCACCGCCAGATCGTCACCCGTGATATCAAGGATGATCTCTCCTTCATCACCTTCGTACTCGTCGATGGAGCCCTCGACTCCAAGCGAACTCAAGATCGCGCGTATGGCGTCAGCACCAGCGTCGGCGATCGCGTCAAGTTCCTCGTCGGTGAGACCTGCGGAGGCGTCTGTGTCGACATCGGGCTGGACTTCCTCGAGTTCGTCCTCGCTCTCCACACCTCTGTCAAACTCCATCCCGGGCTTCAACCAGACGCGCACTCGTGCGGGAGCCGAGCCCCCCTTGAACAGTCCACGGCCGGGCTCGGCAAGGACCTCGAACTGGACCGCGTCCTGCTGGACACCCATCTGATCAAGAGCCGAGTCGATGGCTTCCTCGACTGATGGGCCCTCAACGGTGACTTCGTCTATCATGCCTGCGCCTCCCGGGCCTTGTAGAGTTTCGTTTGGATCAACTGTTGTATGACTCCAAGCAGGCCCTGGGTCACCCAGTACAGCACCACGCCTGCAGAAACGCTCCAGCCGAAGAACAGCATCATGGCGGACATCATGTAGCTCATCTGCTTCTGCTGGGCCTGCGCACCGGGCTGGAGAAGCTGCGGAACAAGCGTGCTCGCGCCGAAGAGTAGAACGAAGATCAGGTAGGGGATTGCAGCGGTCAGCCCGTCGCTAGAGTAGACCTGCCCCGCGGAGAGCGTGATATCTGGAAGAATTATCCAGAATCGTGAGGCGGCCGCGGCTGCGGAGTCAGAGAGTGTCTGTATGTGCTGGGGGAACAACCCTGGTGTCTCGCCAGCTGTTCCCAGCATCCGGAACAGCGCAAAGAAGATCGGCATCTGTAGGAGCATCGGAAGGCAGCCCCCGAACGGGTTGACCTTGTTCTCCTGGTAGAACTTCAGGGTCTCTTCCTGCAGCTTCTCTTTGTCGTTCTTGTGCTTGTCCTGCAGTTCCTTGATCTTCGGTTGGATCCGCTGAAGTTCGTACATCGACTTCGTCTGCTTTATGGTAAGTGGCAACAGGATGACCCTGATGGCTACCGTGAGCAGGATGATCGCAAAACCGTAGTCGTGTACCACGCCGTACAGGACTTGCAGGATGTCGAACAGCAACTTCTCGATTGGTGCGAGCACGAAACGCCACCCTCCTCGGGTTTGGCAGCAGGTCTTCGCGGGGTCGGCTCCACTCCGGATTCTTGCCGGGGGTCTATACGGTTCTCACACTATATACCACGCGCGCGCGTGTTAGGGCACAGGATCGTCCCCACCGGGATTCCAGGGATGGCAGCGCGCGATGCGTTTCAGCGCGAGCAACCCGCCGCGCGCGAGGCCGTGACGCTCGATGGCCGTGTACGCATAGGCCGAGCACGTGGGCGTGAAGCGACAACTTGGCGGGAAGAGGGGAGAGATGAGCCGCCGGTATACGGTGATACCGACCAGGGCCAGCGAGGTGAGGGGGTTTCTCATCGATCGATCACGCCGGCACGCCGCAGGCCGGCCTTGATGCCCCGATCGAGCTCATCGTGCGGCGCAGTAGGCGTCGCAGCCCGCGCCATCAACACCACGTCCCATCCGGGCCATGGGCCCCCACAGCGAGATACCGCCGCCCGCAGCACGCGCTTGCAGCGATTCCTCAGAACCGCGCCACCAAGTCTCTTGCCGGCGACAAAAAGCACGCGGCCGTCTGAGCCGCGTGCTTCTGGTGTACGACTGATTATGAGTGTGACAGTGCCGCCTGCCGCTCTCACGCCCTGCCTGAAGATACCATCGATCTCGTTCGCGTTAGTGATCGTCCGCATGGGCCGACCCTTCGGCCCGACTGTCCGTCGGTTACGCGGCGCTGGGGCAGAGGATCTTGCGGCCCTTACGGCGACGAGCGGCAAGGATCGCACGCCCGGCACGGGTCGACATACGCTTACGGAAGCCGTGCGTCTTCGCGCGCTTCCGGTTGTTCGGCTGATAGGTGCGCTTCACTTCTGGTCCTTCCATTCGGCGCGCCGGGCCTGACCCGGGCACAAGCCTGGCGATTATATAGGTGCACTATCGTGGGTGTCAATCCGAGCGAAGCGGAACCCGAAACGACACACCACACCACACTGCGCGCAGGCTCTTGATCGTTGATCTCACACCCTTCCACCCGCGGACCGCAAATAACCTTCAAATCTGTGGATAATGTGGAAAACCCAGGAACCAAGCACGCCCGGCCTGTGGATAACCTCTGGGGTCGCGTTGTGGATGACAGGGTGTCTTTGCTAGAATCGGCGGCGTTCCTGTGATGTGTCTTTTGATTGTCGTTCTTTGAAAAACCCCTGGTAAAAGGCTTCTTTTCTTGACCGCCTGCACATTGCAGTGTGACTGCGGATACAGGTTATCCACAGTCGTGTCAACCCTTCTTCGGGTCTATTCCACAGATTCCTGATCGAAAGGGCCGGCGGGTGAGTTCCCCACAGGCGACGCGGTCATGGAAACCCCTAAAACCACCTTGAACCGGCTCTACCTGCGTGTTCGGTGCCTGTTCGATTGGTTTTCTGGAAACTCTCTCCACAGGTGTGGAAAGGATTGTGGATAACCGACAAAACGCCTGTTCAAAGATTGTCATGAGATGTGTCTCAAGGTGTAAGTGAGGCTTGCGGATACGCCATCTACCAGCGGTTCTTCAGGAACGTTGATTTTGTACCGCTGTGGATTACTCGGTGGAATACGGTTCTGGATGGGGGGTCTGGTGGAGTCTTTCTCTGATGATGGCGTGGTCCGCGAACCGCGCTCGGGGGGGGTCGCGCCGAACCCTCACTCCGCCGCCACGTCTGAGGCAGCGCTGGGTCCGGCTCTCATCGCTGTGTACGACAACCTCACCTCTTCGCCTCGTGTCGAGCGCATAGCACGCGACTCGGCGCGCGATCTCATCGAGGAGCTTGCGACTCGCACCTACCAGATTTCACACGAGGCTGGTGGGAAGGTCCCCTACATGGTGATCAGGGAGATCGTCGAGAACTTCATCCACGCTGGCTTCGATGAGGTGGTCGTGAGTGTCCTTGATGGAGGCAACACGCTGCGGTTCGCCGATCAGGGCCCCGGGATCCAGGACAAGGAACGCGCGTTCCTGCCAGGCTTCACCACCGCCACCGACACGATGAAGCACGTCATCAAGGGTGTGGGGTCTGGTCTACCGGTCGCTCGTGAGTGTCTGACTTTCTCAGAGGGCACGATCGATATCGATGACAACCTCGGCACAGGTACGGTCATCACGCTTCGGGTCTCCACCCCCGCCAAGGCCGCGCCGCAGTCACGACCCACCATCCCTACACCCCGGCTGGTGGACGACCCACCCCCCGACCTTTCGATGCGCCACAAGAAGGTGTTGTCCCTGGTGATGGAGGTCGGAGCGCTTGGTCCTTCTCTTGTGGCACGTGAGCTCGGCGTTGGTCTCTCTACCGCCTATCGCGATCTCGAGCACCTCGCCGACCTTGGTTTGGTCGAGGCCGACCTTTCAGGGAAGCGTGTTCTGACAGAAGAAGGAATCCAGTGCCTCGACGCACTGTTTGGACGATAAGGGGTTGTTGGTAGATGGATGTGCAGCAGGTCTGGCAGGACACGCTTGACGTCGTACGGGGCGAACTGAACACACCGACATTCAAGACATGGTTCGAGCAGACCTCTCCGCTCGGTATCGTCGAGCATGAGATGTTAGTCGGCGTTCAGAACGACTTTGCCCGCGACTGGCTCGAGTCGCGTTACTCGGGACTCCTGTCCTCTGCCCTCACGCAGGTCACCGGTGCGCCGATGGTCGTGCGCTTCAGTGTGCCCGGAATGACTCCCACACCCGCCCCTCATCCCGAGCCTGTTCAGGTCGCTCCGGAGATACATCCTGTCTCGGTCGGGGTCACCCAGAAGGAACCGACAGCGGATCTTGAACCGAACTGTACCTTCGACTCGTTCGTCGTAGGCCCGTCCAACCAGTTCTCGTACCACGTCGCTCTTGCGGTAGCCGAGGCGCCGGGAACCGCTTACAACCCGCTCTTCATCTACGGGGGAGCCGGACTCGGGAAAACACACCTGCTCCAGGCAATCGGCTCGTATGTACGGTCGAGCTACCCACACCTGCGGGTCAAATACGTCACGAGCGAGCAGTTCACGAACGACTTCATCAAATCGATCGGCGACCGCGACAAGAACCGGACCGAGGGTTTCCGTCGAGCTTATCGCGAGAACGACGTCCTCTTGATTGATGACATCCAATTCATTCAAGGCAAAGAGACCACACAGACGGAGTTCTTCCACACATTCAACACACTCAGGGAAGCCGGGAAACAGATTGTAATGACCTCGGACCGTCCTCCTTCCGAGATCGGTAACGTCGAGGAGCGGCTTCGTACCAGGTTCGGGTGGGGTCTCATAGCAGACATCCAACCACCTGACCTTGAGACCCGTATCGCCATCCTTCGAAGGAAAGCCGATATGGCTCGTGTGGCTGCACCAGATGATGTCCTTGCATACATCGCTGAACGTCTTTCCAGCAACATCCGTGAGCTCGAAGGAGCGCTTGTCAGGGTCGCCGCTTACAGTTCCGTCTCACAGCGTGCGATCGACCTCGATCTTGCGGAGAGTGTCTTGAAAGACACGTTCCCTGAACGTTCCGTGAAACCGATCTCCATCTCTACGATCCAACAGGAGGTCTGTCGGTTCTATCAGATATCGCGAGCCGACCTCGTTGGAGATAAGCGCTCACAAGCGATCGCGTTCCCGCGTCAGATCGCGATGTACTTGTGTCGTGAGCTGACCGACTACTCACTGCCCAAGATCGGTGGGGAGTTTGGCGGACGAGATCACACCACAGTGATGTACGCGAACTCCAAGATTCAGCGCCTCATCAATGAACAACGCGATGTCTACAACCAGATCCAAACCCTCACGAACATGGTCCGACAGAAGAACTAACAGGACCGGTGGATATCGTGTAGGGAGTTTTGTGGAATCACACGGTTAATTGTGGAGGAATGTGGTGGGGTGTTGATATGTGGATGGATCGGAGCATTCTTCACACAGATGTTACACAAGGTGGATGACTACACTGACCAGGGAGAACAGGGGTACTCCACATCATCCACAGCCCCTATTACTACTGCTACTGTGATTGATTAATAAGAAGAACCAGAAGACCTTAGGAGAAAGGGCACGGTATGAAGATCTCGATCGCACGGGGAGAACTGCTCGATGCACTGTCGACCGTGTCACGAGGTCTTTCCTCGAGGACCACACTCCCGATCCTATCCGGGATCCATGTTTCGACACGGGGAGACCATGCCGTGTTCCAGGCAACGGACCTCGAGGTCTCTGTCCGGACATCATGTCAAGCCAGGATCGATGAAACCGGCCAGACTGTGCTCCCAGGTAAATTGCTCACGGATATCGTCCGCAGCCTTCCTGAAGCTGGGATCTCGATCGAAGTGACGGCGACGGGGAGTGCGAAAATCACCTGTGGGCAATCCTCTTTCACGATGAAGACGCTCTCCCCGGAAGATTATCCGAAGTTCCCCGAGGTCTCACCGAGTGAGACCGTCTCCTTGCCGACCGAGGAGTTCTCGCACGTCGTCCACCAAGTGTCTCGTTCCGTCAGCCGTGATGAGACCCGGCCTATCCTCACAGGGATCCTGGTCGTCGTGGAAGAAGGGGTCCTTCGAATGGTGGCGACCGACTCGTATCGGTTGTGTGTCAAAGAAGCTGCCGTGTCGGGTTTGAGTGGAGGAATGGAACTTGTCGTTCCTGGTAAAGCGATGGAGGATGTCGCGAAACTCATCGGCTCAGCAGAGACCGTCTCGCTTGGTGTTTCGGAGAACCAGGTCATCTTCACTTTTGGTGAGACGACCTTCATCTCACGACGCATCGAGGGATCGTTCCCGAACTACCGTCAACTACTCCCCAAAGACTACGTGACCCGTGTCGTCGTGGACCGTATAGAACTCCTGGAGGCGGTCAAGCGGGTTTCGTTGATGGCACAACACAACTCGCCGATCCGGGTTGCTGTGAGTGCGGCCGACCACACCGTGCGCCTTTCGGCAACATCACAGGATGTAGGCGAGGCGAGTGAGGATATCCAAGCAACTCCCGAGGGGGAGGATATCGAGATCGCGTTCAGTCACGCATATCTCCTCGATGGTGTCGCTGTTGCCGAAGGGGATACTGTCGCACTGGAGACGACGAGCCCGCTCAAACCCGGCGTGATCAAGACCGCGGAGGGGAACGGGTTCACGTACCTCCTCATGCCTGTTCGTATCAACTAGAGGCGAACAGGGTAGCGTGTATATCACACGGATAGAGCTGAAGGACTTCCGGAACATCGAGTCGTGGGAGCTCGAGCCACAGCGGGCCCTCACAGTCCTTGTGGGGCAGAATGCCGCTGGTAAGACGAACACGATCGAAGCACTACAGGTACTCTGCACGGGTGAATCGTTCAGGCGACCCCGGTGGGCCGATCTCGTCCGCTGGGATGCTCCGTTCACGCACATCGCGATGAGTGTCGAAGGGGAGTTGCCAACAGTCGACGTTTCACTTGCGATCGACTCGGGCGGTCAGCGCTCGTGGAGGGTTGGAGGTATCCAGAAGCGGCGCGCATCGGAGGCGGTGCGGTTTGCGCCGGTGGTCGCGTTCACTCCAGACGACCTCAGTATGGTGAAAGGGCCCGCCGAACACAGGCGGGCGACACTGGATTCACTCGGTGAGCAGCTCTCGGTCGTGTATGGAGTCCTTCGCCGCGACTATGCGCGTGTCGTCAGGCAGCGCAACAGCCTTCTTCGGGACGGGTCATCCCGAGCATCCTTGGAACCATGGGACATCCAGCTGATCGCCCTTGGTGCCCGCTTGTACACACACCGCAGGCGCCTCCTGAAGAAGGTGGCCGAAGAGATGAGGCCGGTTTATGCCGAGTTGTCGGGGGGAGAGGCTCTCGATGTGGAGTTGGCGGACAGGTGCGGTATAGGGAACCTTGGAATCGACCAGGACATCGACCAGCAGGCGGTCGGTCACTCACTCGGTGAGTATCTGGCGTCGCGTAGTCGGGATGAATGTGAGCGAGGAGTCACGCTCGTGGGGCCACATCGAGACGATGTGGTGTTCACGATCGAAGGGCGAGCCGCGCGTTCGTTCGCGAGTCAGGGGCAGCAACGGACTATCGCGCTCGCGTGGAAGCTTGCGGAGGTAGGTGTGGTGACATCGGTGTTATCGAAGGCCCCGATCCTTCTCCTTGATGACGTGATGTCTGAGCTTGACTCCACGCGCCGTGCCGCGCTCACCGACCTCATCCAGAAGGATATCCAGACCTTCGTCACCACCACGAACACCGGGTACTTCGACCCGGAGCTTCTCAGCTCGGCGCTCGTCGTGCCGGTGGGGGTGGGGGCATGAGCGGTCGCATGAAGAAGGCCCAATCCTTCGGAGACGCCGCGGAGCGCGTACTCGGACGACTCGACAATGTCGGCAAACGGCATGGCGCTCGCGTGGTGGGTGTGTGGAGCGATGTCGTGGGTCCCGACATCGCACACCACACGCAAGGGTTCGCACTCCGTGAGGGACGAGAGCTTGTGGTTTTTGTGGACACACCGACCTGGGCGAATGAACTATCGCTTATGTCAGGTGACCTTATGAGAAGGATCAACGAACGCATCGGTGAGGAATCGGTGACATCGTTGCGGTTCACTGTGTCTAAGACGGTCTCGACCGAGAGGGCCTGGAGTGAGGCGATCAAGCGGGGGGAAGACGCATACGAGCCCGACCCGGTGGTGCCGGCTGAACTAAGCGAGGTCGAGAGAGACCAGGCCGCTCATGTCGCGGCGGTCATCGAGGATCCGGATCTCCGCGAGATCGTCCTAAGGGTGATGATGAAGGATCTGGCACTCAAGAAAGGGTCCCGTGAAGGCACCGGGTCGGACCCGCGCTGAGGCCCTGTGAGGCGGCCGTTGAACCACCACTTGTGGTATACTTTACCAGGGCGAATGACTACATATCGTGGTCGCGGTATTCATCGCGCTCCAGCACCCGGCACGCGTCCGACAGAGGAGATATAGTGCCCGAAAGCACATACTCAGGAAAAGACATCCAGGTACTCGAGGGTCTCGAGGCCGTTCGCAAGCGCCCCGGTATGTATATCGGATCGACTGGCCCGAAGGGGCTCCACCACCTCGTCTACGAGATCGTGGACAACTCGGTCGACGAAGCACTTGCGGGCCACTGCACCACCATCGATATCGTCATCCATCAGGACAACTCCGTCTCGGTCACGGACAACGGCCGAGGCATCCCGATCGACAACGTTCCCAAGTATCGCAAGCCTGGCGTCGAGGTGGCCCTCACCATGCTGCACGCGGGCGGCAAGTTCGGCGGTGGTGGCTACAAGGTATCCGGTGGATTGCATGGCGTCGGCGTGAGTGTGGTCAACGCGCTATCCACAAGGCTTGATGTCGAGGTCAAACTCGGTGGCAAGATATGGGAGATGTCGTTCGAGCGCGGTAAGACCGTCAAGCAGCTCACCGCGACAGGCAAGACCAAGACGACCGGCACCAAGGTCACATTCTGGCCTGACCCCGACATCTTCGAGACGGTCGAGTTCTCATGGGAGGTCATCGCCTCCCACATGCGGGAGACGGCGTTCCTCAACAAGAACCTCAAGATCACACTCACTGACGAGCGCGAGCTCGAACCGCGCCGCGAGGAGTTCCGCTACGCGGGCGGTATCGTCGACTTCGTGAAGTACCTGAACGAGAAGCGCGAGACCATTCATGCGAAGCCGATCTACTTCGAATCAGAGGCGGCGGAGGGTGTGGTTGAAATCGCCCTCGGTTGGAACACCGGCTACTCGGAAACGGTGCTCGCTTTCGCCAACAACATCAACACCCACGAGGGAGGTACCCACCTCGAGGGCTTCAAGAACGCGCTGACCAGGACGATCAACGACTACGCGCGCCGCCAGGGCATCCTGAAAGAGAAGGACGACAACCTTTCAGGAGAGGACATCCGCGAGGGGCTTGTCGCGGTCATCTCCGTGAAGCTCAGCGAACCACAGTTCGAGGGTCAGACGAAGACGAAGCTCGGGAACACCGAGATGCGCTCACTGGTGCAGTCGGTCGTGACCACGGGGCTCTCCGAGTTCCTTGAGGAACACCCCAAGCCGGCACGCGCGATCGTCACCAAGTCGACCCAGGCTGCCAAGGCGCGTATGGCCGCACGCAAAGCGCGCGAACTCACGCGCCGCAAGGGTCTGCTCGAGAGCTCGACGCTTCCGGGCAAGCTCGCGGACTGCTCGATCAGGGAGGCCGCACTCACGGAGATCTACCTCGTTGAGGGTGACTCGGCCGGCGGCTCGGCCAAGCAGGCTCGAGACCGCAGCTTCCAGGCGATCCTTCCACTGCGCGGCAAGATTTTGAACGTCGAGAAGGCAGGTATCACACGCGCACTCTCCTCGCTCGAGATCCAGGCGATGATCACCGCGTTCGGCACGAGCGTCTCAGAGGAGTTCAACCTCGATAACGCCCGGTACCACAAGATCATCATCATGACCGACGCCGACGTCGACGGTGCGCATATCCGCTGCCTCATCCTCACCTTCTTCTACCGCTTCATGCGACCGATGATCGATGCGGGCTACATCTACATCGCACAACCACCGCTGTACAAGATCAGCTACGGCAAGAAGCACGAGTACGCGTACACAGACAAGCAGCTTCAACAGGTGCTCGCCGCGCTCCCCGAGAACACCAAGTACAACCTTCAGCGCTACAAGGGTCTCGGTGAGATGAACCCGGAGCAGCTCTGGGAGACCACGATGGATCCGGCAAAGCGTACGCTTCTGCAGGTGACACTCGACGATGCGCTCGCCGCCGAGGAGGCGATCGTCGACTTGATGGGTGACCAGGTCGAGCCCCGCAAGCAGTTCATCCAGCGGTATGCCAAGAGCGTCCGCTTCCTGGACGTGTAGAGCGCGGTGCAGACGGAGGCGCACGATGACGCCGGACGACAGGCCGCAGCCACGATTCGAGCCGCCGCCCTGGGAGACGGAGGCCTTCGAGCGGTTCCGTCGCGAACAAGAGAAGTCGCAGGCGGCCGAGGAGCCGGCGGGCACAACACCCACCGTGCACAGAGTCCCCGCCGTGCGAGAAGCGGCCGTCCCGGACGCACGGGTCGAAGCGATGCTCGCCGAGCTTCGGGTAGAGGAGGCTCCCGCCACCAGGGCGGGACTCACGTTGATCTACTCGGCAGTGGCGTTCCTGGGCACGATGGGCTTCTTCATAGCGCTCGCCGGGCTCGTGCTGTTCGCCAGGACGCAGCCGACCGATGGAGCGGCCACCATGCTGGCGGCGCTGACCTCGCTGGTCATGTTGTTCACGGGTGCCGGCTGCATCGCGGGTGCCGTCATGTTGTACCGCAAGCACCATCAGTGATGAGGAGTGACGCTAGGTGACCGAATCGGATATCGCAGCCAGCGTGATGCCAATCGACATCGAGGATGAGTTGCGCAAGTCGTTCCTCGAGTACTCGATGAGTGTCATCGTCGCCCGTGCGCTTCCAGACGTGCGCGACGGGCTCAAGCCGGTCCACCGCCGCATCCTGTACGCGATGAACGAGTCGGGCCTGCTGCCGAACCGTGCGTACAAGAAGTCCGCGTGGACCGTCGGTGAAGTGCTCGGCAAGTACCACCCCCACGGAGACACCGCGGTATACGACACGATGGTGCGTATGGCGCAGGACTTCGCTATGCGCGTCACGCTCGTCGACGGCCACGGCAACTTCGGATCGGTAGACGGCGACTCCGCAGCTGCGATGCGCTACACCGAGTCACGACTCGCCCGCCCCGCGATGGAGTTGTTGCGCGATCTCGACAAGGAAACGGTCGACTTCGGCCCCAACTACGATGACTCGCTCACCGAGCCGCTCGTGTTGCCGGCGCGCTACCCCAACCTGTTGGTGAACGGCTCGACCGGTATCGCGGTAGGCATGGCGACCAACATCCCGCCGCACAACCTTGGTGAGGTCATCGATGCGACGTGCGCGCTCATCGACAACCCCGATATCGAGACCGAAGAGCTCATGCAGCACATCCCGGGTCCGGACTTCCCGACCGGGGCCATCATCATGGGCCGCGATGGCATAAAGTCGGCATATGAGACCGGCCGCGGATCGATCAAGGTCCGCGGCAAGGCGCACATCGAGCAGACCTCGACCGGCCGCATGCGCATCATCGTGAACGAGATCCCGTATGCGGTGAACAAAGCCAAGCTCGTGACCAAGATCGCCGACCTAGTGCGCGAGAAGAAGCTCACGGAGATCTCCGACCTGCGCGACGAGTCAGACCGTAAGGGAATGCGCGTCGTCATCGAGCTCAAGCAGACCGCTATCCCGCAGGTCGTTCTGAACAAGCTCTTCAAGCACACGCCGCTGGAAACGGGCTTCGGAGTCATCATGCTCGCGCTTGTCGACGGTGAGCCGAAGGAGCTCACGCTCAAGCAGATGCTCTTCCACTACGTGGAGCACCAGAAGGACGTTATCGTCCGGCGCACCAAGTACGAGCTACGCAAAGCCGAGGAGCGCGCCCACATCCTCGACGGGTACATCATCGCGCTCGACAACATCGACGAGGTCATCGCCATCATCAAGGCGAGTGCGGACGACCAGGAGGCCAAAGCGCGACTGAGTGAGCGGTTCGGGTTGTCCGATGCTCAGACCGATGCCATCCTCGAGATGCGCCTCCGCCGCCTGACCGGCCTGGAGCGGTCCAAGATCGAAGCCGAGCTGGCCGATCTCCGCGAGAAGATCGCCTGGTACAAGCAGGTTCTCGGCGATATGTCGCTTGTGCTCAAGATCATCAAGGACGAACTCATCGAGATCAAAGAGAAGTTCGGGACCAAGCGCCGCACGGAGATCACGGGCGCCGCGCGCGACCTCGACGTGGAGGACCTCATCGCCGAGGAGGACATGGTCGTCACGATCACCAAGGCCGGCTATGTGAAACGCCTGCCGGTGGCGACCTATCGCCAGCAGAAGCGTGGCGGCAAGGGGATCTCGGGTGTGAACCTGAAGGAAAGCGACTTCGTCGAGCAGCTGTTCATCAGCTCGACCCACGACTACGTCCTCTTCTTCTCCACCAAGGGCAAGGTCTATCGCCTCAAAGTGCACGAGATCCCCGTCGGCTCGCGCCATGCGCGCGGCACGGCGGTGGTCAACCTCTTGCCGTTCGAGCAGGATGAGCGCATCGCCGCAGTGATCACCACACGCGAGTTCAGTGCCGATGAGTTCCTGCTCTTCGCGACGTCGCACGGCATGGTGAAGAAGACCGCCATCCAGGCATACGACCGCAGCCGCCGCGATGGCATCATCGCGATCAACCTTCGCGACGACGACGAACTTATCGCGGTGCGTCGCGTGAAGCAGGGCGAGCGCGTCATCATGGTCTCCGCGGAAGGCAAGGCCATCACCTGGGATGAGGGCGACGCACGCCCGATGGGTCGTGACACCACCGGCGTGCGCGGCATGAACGTCAAGGGTGACGACCGTGTGCTTGGTATGGAGATCGTGTACCCCGGCTCCGAGCTCTTCGTGGTGACCGAGCGCGGTTATGGCAAGCGGACCCCGGTCGACCAGTACCCGATCCAGAACCGCGGCGGCATGGGTGTGAAGACGATCCAGGTCACCGAGAAGAAGGGTCGCCTCGCCGGGATGAAGATCGTGATGCCCGGCCACGAGCTCATGCTCATCTCTGATGAGGGCGTCGTGATCAGGGTCAAAGCCGAGGACATCAGCCAACTCGGGCGCTCGACACAGGGCGTGAAGGTGATGAACGTCGGCGAGGCCGATCGTGTCTGCGCCATCGCACGGGTGAGCGGGAAGAAGCGCAAGCGTCCCGCCGCACCCGAGGGCCAACAGGCGTTGATAGATGATGGGGCCGATCGCGTGCCCGGTATGACCGACCGCGAAGCCGAGGCCGAAGAACTCGTCAGTGAGGACTTCGACGAAGACGAGTAGCACGACAGCGCATCAGACCGTTGCGGAGCTGAAACCGGACTATCAGCCATCTCAGCGGTACCATATGCACGAGACAATCGGCGCTCCTCCAGAGGAGCGCCGATGTTCATGCAGTGGAGAGGATGGTCGATGCGCCCGAAGCGAAGCCTGATCGGCAGGTTGTTGCCGGCGGGGACTTTGGATGTGGCGCGTGGCTTCAGCGACAACGCCCGCCGTTACCTCCTCACCGCCGCTATGCAGAACGCGGGCTACGGCGTCATAGGCACCACCTTCGCTATCTACCTGAAGGACCGCGGTTTCTCTGAGGCGGTCGTAGGTGATGTGGAGGGGGCTCTCGCCTTGGCGGCGGCCGTCGTCTGCCTCACACTGCCCCCTCTCGTGGTCTCCGTAGGGTACCGGCGGCTCATGATCGCCGCAGGCATAGCGCTCGGCCTCTCCCGTCTCGGACAGGCCTATGCACCGACAGCGTTCGTGATCGTCGGCCTGGGCCTGCTCTACGGCGTCGGCGATGGGGCGATGCAGACACTCTCGACGGCGTTCCTCTCCGAGAACGCGGGGCATGGAGGACGCACGAGGCTGTTCACGGCCGACTTCATCGTGCGTACCAGCTCCATGGTCGTCGGGTCGCTCGTGGGCGGCATCGTCCCCGTGCTGTTGCGCCCGATGACCGGCGAGCTCGATGCGTACCGGACGACGATCGTCCTCGCGGGCCTGATGATGGTCTCGAGCGCAGTCTTCGCGTCAGGCATCAGGGACCTGCCACACGGTGGCGCCAAAGGTCTGGCAGGTTGGCTCACGACCCTTCGAGGCTTCAGCTCGTGGGGTCGGGTCACGCGTCTGCTCGTTCCCGAAATGCTGATCTCGCTGGGCGCAGGGCTCGTCATGCCGTTCGTCGCCCTGTTCTTGAAGCATCGGCTTGGCGCGAGCGTCACGGAGGTCGGCATCATCCAGGCGGTGAGCTCGGTCGCGATGGCCGCGGCCGCACTCGCGACGCCGCGACTTGCCAAGCGTATCGGACTGGCAGGAACGGTCGTGCTCACTGAGCTCGCCTCGCTGCCGTTCCTGCTCTCGATACCCTTCGCACAAAGCCTGCCGGTCGCAGCGGTGTTGTTCTGGTTGCGCGGGATGCTCATGAACATGTCGTGGCCGATCTACAATCAACTCTCGATGGCCGGTCTACCCGCCGCGGACAAGCCCCTCGTGGCGGGATGGGTGCGCTTCGGGTGGAGTGTCGCGTGGCTTGCGGGCAGCTCGATCGGTGGGCGGCTGATGGAGCAGTCCTATACAGTGCCATACTTCTTCACCGCCGCCCTGTACGCGGCAGGCGCCACAGCGACGTGGGTGCTCCTGCGCCGTGTGCGCGACGAGGACGATCACCAGTCGTTGGCGCACTCGTAGGCACGCCACCTGCTGTGGTGTGGCATCGACCTTTGCTGCATGCACGTTCGGGAGGCCGAACGAGCCGTGGATGATAGGATGATCAGTGTGAAGATACGAGAACCGCTCCCGGCCGCCATCGACGCGGTCCTCTTCGACCTCGATGGCACCGTCGTCGACACGATTCCACACATCCTGGCGTCCTTCCGGCACGCGACTGCAGACGTGCTGGGCGCGGCGCTTCCCGACGACGAACTCATGCATCACGTCGGCATACCGCTGGCGCATCAGATGCGGATATTCACGACCGACGAGGGCACCGTCGAGCAGCTGCTCGCGTCGTACCGCGAGTACAACCACCGGACGCACGACGAGATGGCCCGGCTCTACCCCAACACCGTGAGCGCGCTTGAGATCCTGCATGGCGCCGGGGTATCGATGGGCATCGTCACATCCAAGAGCCGCACGATGGCTGACCGCGCGATTTCGCTCTTCGGGCTTGGACAGTACTTCGGAGCGGTGGTGACCGCCGACGACACACAAGTGCACAAACCCGACCCGATGCCGGTCATCATCGGAGCCGAGATGCTCGGCGTATCGCCGGTGCGTGCGGTCTATGTGGGCGACAGCCCCATGGACATCGAGGCCGGAAACAGCGCAGGCGCATACACGATAGCGGCGACCTGGGGGGTCGCCTCCCGCGAGCGCCTGCAGGCGGCGTCTCCCGGTGCGATCATCGATGACATCGCCGAGCTCCCGTCGCTGCTCGGCGTCGGCTCTTAGGGGATTCTGGAGGTCAGCGTGTCGAAGAAGATCAGAGCCCGGATCGCGCTTACGCTCGTGCTGATCGTGGCCGCCGCCGCTGTGGCGTTTGCCATCACCGGCTCGGACATCGAGACCGTCGAAGTCGCCGAGGCCACCCGTGAGGACCTCGCGGTGCTGGTTTCCGCGTCCGGCCAGGTCGAGGCCGATGACAGCATCGACGTCTACCCTCCCACGGCAGGCACGATCGCATCGATCGAAGTGACAGAGGGCGATCGGGTCACCGCGGGACAGGTGCTCGCTTTCATGGACACCGCGCCCATAGAGGTGCAGGTGGCGCAGGCACAGGCCGCCTACGAAGGCGCGATGGCGCAGCGCGACGCGATCAGCAGGACTGCGCCCGGCGCGGGCGACATCGAAGCCGCGGAGGCGGCCGTAGCGGCAGCGCGCACGGCGTATGAGGCGGCCGATGCCGCGTACACCGCGGCCGTATCGGGTGTGGGCGGCGTGGGTAGCACCGAGATCGCACAGGCCGAAGCGGCTGTCACGCTCGCGCGCACGGTGGCCGAGGCGGCACAGGCGGCCTACGACGCATACTACGAGAACGTGTACCTACCCGCCCCTGAGCCCCGGGATGCGGCGCTGGAGTCGACGCTGACCACGCTCGAGAGCGCACGTGATCAGACCGCCGCGAGTCTCGACGAGGCCGAGGAGGCGCTTGCCACGATCAGCACAGGCATCGCACAGGCCGACATCATCTCCGCCAGGATGGCGCGCGACCAGGCCTACGCGGCTTACCTCGGCGCGTCATCTCAGCGAGACGCGCTCATCAGGGGGTCGGACCTCTCGGGCGCGCGGTCGTCCGCCGATGCGGCGGTCGCGGCGGCGGAGGCGGCGCTCGCCTACGCGAAGCAGACGCTCGATCGCGCGGAGATCGTCGCGCCACGCGACGGTATCGTGAGTTTCGCGGGTTCATCAGGCACATCGCTCCTGGCAGGCGCGGGAGTGCCGGCCGTTTCCGCCGGACTGTCTGAAGGCGGACCGGTCACGCCTGCGGCGCCGCTGTTCACCATCATGGACCTGAGCGAACCGGTGTTCAGGGCCCAGATCGATGAGACCGATATCGCGCGCATCAAGCCGGGCATGAACGCCGAGGTCGCACTCGATGGGTTCGCCGCCCGGACGTTCGCCGCCGAGGTGGAGCGCATCGGGATATCCTCGGTGCTCACCGTCACCGGTGGTACCGCATTCCCGGTCTGGTTGCGGTTCCGGGCCGATGGTGAGCCGGTGCTTCTTGGCATGAACGGCTCGGTCGAGATCGAGATCGAGACCATTGGAAGCGCAGTCTCCATCCCCGTGGAGGCGTTGCTGGAGGATCGTGCGACCGCGTACGTGTATACCGTTCGGGACGGTCGGGCGCAGCGGGTGGACATCGAGATCGGAACGATGACCGACACGCGCGTCGAGGTACTCTCCGGACTCGCCGAGGGCGAGACGGTCATCGTGAGCGGTGTGGGTGACCTGGCCGACGGTGCTCGCGTAGAGGTCGAGTAGCGCATGTCCGCCGGCCAAATCGACTCCCGGGAGCCCGTTCTCGAGGCGCACGGCGTGACGAAGACCTACGTGCTTGAAGGCATGGAGGTCAACGCACTGCGTGGCGTGGACGTGGCGATCCACAAAGGTGAGATGGTCTCGATAATGGGCCCCTCCGGGTCCGGGAAGTCCACGCTCATGCACATCGTCGGGCTCCTCGATCGCCCCACGTCGGGGCAGGTGATCCTGAACGGTGAGGACGTATCGCGCATGTCGCCGAACGAGCTTGCCGAGTTGCGCAATCGCCACATCGGTTTCGTCTTCCAGGCGTTCAACCTGCTCCCGCGTACCAGCGCGCTCGCCAACGTCGAGCTCCCGCTCGTCTACGGCGGGGTGGGCGGGGAGGAGCGCACGCGGCGCGCCCGGGAGGCGCTCGAGCGCGTTGGACTCGGGGACCGGACCGGCCACACCTCCGCTCAGCTCTCCGGCGGACAGCAGCAGCGCGTGGCGATCGCGCGGGCGCTCGTGAACAACCCGAGCATCGTCCTTGCCGACGAGCCGACCGGCAATCTTGACTCGAAGTCGGGCGTCGAGATCATGGGCACGCTTCAAGAGCTGCATTCCCAGGGCATCACGGTCATCCTCGTCACGCACGATGACCGCATCGCGCGGCACGCCAACCGCATCATCCGCGTCTTCGATGGCCAGGTGCAGGCTGACGTCGACGTGGCGGACCGCATCCTCGCGGCATCGGAGACGGCCGAGGTGGTGGCCGAGTGAACTACGTCGAGAGCTTCCGCATCGCGGTGCGCGCGCTTGCCGCCAACAAGGCCCGCAGCCTGCTCACGATGTTGGGCGTGATCATCGGTGTCGCCGCGGTCATCCTGCTCGTCGGCATCGGTACGGGCGTGCAGGACGAGGTCACCGGGTCGCTCGAGGGGCTCGGCTCCAACCTGTTGTTCGTTATCCCGGGCGAGTACGACATGAGCATGGAGGGCGGTGGAGCCCCGCCGCGCTACTTCTCCCTCGACGACGCCGATATGCTCGAGCGGCGAGTCGAGGGCGCGAGCGCCGTGGTGCCGATCATGCGCGTGGGTTCGACGATGAAAGCCGGGAACCGGGACGTCCGGGTTTCGGTCGCCGCCGCCAATGAGCAGGGCACCGAGGTGTTCACCTCTGACCTGGCGGGTGGGCGCCACTACCGGAAGAGCGAGGTGGACGCCGCCTCCCGGGTGGTTGCGCTCGGATCGGACGTGGCCACGCAGCTGTTTCCCAATCAGGACCCGGTCGGCAAGCAGGTGACGCTCAACGGCCAGCGGTTCACCGTCATCGGACACTACGAGCCGATGGGTGGCGGGCTGTCGGGCAACCAGGACGGACAGGTCTACATACCTATCACCACGGCTCAGAAGATCTTCGGCACGACCGACATCGTCTCCATCGTCGTGAAGTCCGCAGACCCCGATGAGGTGGACGCGGTACGTCGCGAGATCAGGCGCGCACTCTCGCCGACCTTCGGTGAGGAGTTCACCGTCTTCTCGCAGGAACAGACACTCGGCATCCTCGCCGACCTGCTCGGCATGCTCACCTATATGCTCGCCGGCATCGCCGGCATCTCACTTCTCGTGGGTGGCATCGGCATCATGAACATCATGCTGGTGAGTGTCAGCGAGCGGACCCGCGAGATCGGTATCCGCAAGGCCGTGGGAGCCCGCACATACGACATCATGTCGCAGTTCGTCATCGAGGCGGTGGGGCTGTCCATCCTCGGCGGCGTCATGGGCATCATCGTGGGATGGGGTGGCGCGACGCTCATCGAGCAGCTCACGCCCGTACCCGCCAACGTGACACTCTGGGCGGTTGCGATGTCGTTCTTCTTCGCAGTCTTCGTAGGTGTGTTCTTTGGTGTCTACCCGGCGTATAAAGCGAGCCAACTCGACCCGATCGAGGCGCTTCGGTACGAGTAGCCCGCGGGGCGTATCCCCGGGGACAGGACCCGTGCTACGACATGAAGTCGCTCGGGTCGACGTGGTCGAGGAAGTCGCGGAACTTCTCCACCTCTTCCTCCTCGTCGATCTCAGTGACCTCGACCACCGCTTCGGCGAACACGTCCTCCGCTACGAATATGGGGCAGCCGGCGCGAACAGCGAGCGCGACCGAGTCCGACGGCCGCGCGTCGAGCACGAGATCACGATCGTCGCCGTGGAGGATCACCGACGCATAGAAGGTCCCGGAGTCCAGCTGGGTGATCTCCACGCGGGCCACGGTGTGGCCCAGCGCCTCGATGGCATCGTGCAGCAGGTCGTGCGTCATGGGCCGCGGCGCCTCGATCCCCTGCAGGCCGAGCAGTATTGCGCTCGCCTCGGCATGTCCGATCCAGATCGGGAGCGCGAGCCGCGGGTTCTCCGAGGGGTCGTCAGCACGCACGAGCAGCAGGACCGGCTGTTCGCTCACCGGATCGAGACTGAGTCCCGCTATACGTACCTGGATCACAGACGCTCCTTCGGATTCGGCACCTCCAACCGTAGCACGTGCTTGCGAAGCGCGCGCGGAAGGAGATACTTGTGCAACGGGGAGTGGGGACGGGGGCCGCTATGCGATTCGAGATCCAGACGCATCGTCGTGAGCAGATGATCGAGATCACCCGGGAGGTGGCCGACGTCGTCGCGCACGCGGGCGTGGACGAGGGTAGAGTGCTCGTGTTCTGCCCGCACACGACAGCAGCGGTCACGCTCAACGAGGCTGCGGACCCGGACGTGCGAACGGACATCCTGTGCGGGCTTTCCCGACTCGTGCCCGAGGATGGCGGGTGGCTTCACGTGGAGGGCAACTCCGACGCACACATCAAGGCCTCGCTCATCGGCGCGAGTATCGACATCCCCGTCAGCGGCGGCAGACTTGTCCTTGGCTCCTGGCAGGGTGCGTATCTGTGTGAGTTCGACGGGCCGCGTCGTCGCTCACTCGTGGTCACGATCACGCGCGCGAACGGTTCTTGACGCTAGTTCGAACCGTGGGCTATTGTAACCAGGCTGTTCGCAGCATGGGCCCGTAGCTCAGTTGGTTAGAGCGCACGGCTGATAACCGTGAGGTC
>JAFGAG010000059.1 GCA_016933785.1 Coriobacteriia bacterium
ATCCCGCTGCCGTTCATGAGCTTCGGCAGCTCGGCGATGGTCACCAATCTCGGTGCAGTCGGCCTGCTGCTCTCGGTCTGGTCACGGCGTTACGGCGCCGGATCGTGACGGAAGGGGACACGGATCATGGCTTTACCACGGCCCGGAATGGGGCTTCCGCTCGACGTACGTGACGTCACCAAGTCAGGAACCCGCTACACGGAGGAGCGTGAGCTCCCGGTGAGCATCTGCGTGTACGTGGAGATCGACGCGCCTGACGCACTCATCGACGTGGTCCGCGAGAACCTACGTCCGCGCACTGCGCGCGCCGCGCTGCAGATCGAAGTCGCCGAGCTCGGCCAGACGCCGCCGCTCCAGCAACTGACCGACGTGGTGATCGCGGTGGCCGGAAGTGGCAACGTCGCGCTCCGCCAGGCGGTGGCTGCCGTCCGGCAGCAGCGGGTCCCGCTTGTGGTGATCGGTCTGGGTGACGGAGTGCGCGACCGCGAACTGGCGGACGCGCTCGGGCAACCGACCGCGGATGTGATCGTGAGCTATGAACCCGCCGAGGTAGTCGGCCGTCTTGGCGCGTGGCTGACCGACACTCTCGGCAGCAAGCGGTTGGCGCTGGCGCACAACTTCGCGTTCATGCGTCGTGCCGTGGCTGAGGATGCGGTCAAGACGACCGCGTGGCAGAACGCGCTTGTCGGTGCGGTCACGCCGATCGCGGGTGCGGACATGCCGATCATGACGGCCAACCAGGCGAAGATGCTGCTGCAGATCGCCGCGGCGTACGGCGAGCCGCTCGGCATGGAGCGGATCAAGGAGCTGCTGGCCATCGTGGGCGGCGGCTATCTCATGCGCGCAGTGGCGCGACAGGCGCTCACGCTCGTGCCGGTTCTCGGCTGGGCCATCAAGGGCGGTGTGGGGTACACGGGCACGCTCGCGATGGGCAAGACGGCCGTGCAGTACTTCGAGGACGGCAACGACCTTGGCCAGGTGCTCGAGAACTTCCGCGGGATGATCGCATCGGCGGCAGCCAAGCGGCCGCGCCGCGGACGTCGCACGGTAGCCGAGCTGCCGGTGGCATCACCACCGGCGGTCGGCGATGGCGGTCAGCGTGCCGAGTGACCTCTGGCCGCAGGTGGAGCGGCTGCTTTCGCGCGTCGAACGCCCGTCGCGCTACATCGATCACGAGTGGGGTGCGCACCGCCGCGAGATGGCGGCGTACCGGGTCGCGTTGATGTACCCCGACGCGTACGAGGTCGGCATGGCGAACCAAGCGCTCCAGGTGTTGGCCGACCGGCTGCGGGAGATCGACGACATCGCGATCGAGCGGGTCTTCCTTCCATGGGTGGATATGGCCGCGGCCATGCGCGAGACGGGGGTTCCGCTCTTCACGCTCGAGTCGTGCGCGCCGGTCGCCGATGTCGATCTGCTCGGGATCACGCTTTCCAACGAGCTCACGTACAGCAACGTGCTCGAGGCGCTCGACCTCGCGGGCATCCCGCTGCGTGCCGCCGACCGTGACGACACGCATCCGCTCGTCATCGGTGGCGGGCCGAGTGCCCACAACCCCGAGCCGATGGCGTCGTTCTTTGACGCTATCCTGATCGGCGATGGTGAGGACGCGGTGCTCGAGATCGTTGCCGCAGACCGGGCGGCGATCGGGCGTGGAGCGAAGCGCATGGAGCGGGTGCGTGCGCTTGCAGCCATCGAGGGCGTCTACGTGCCGTCGCTGTACGCGCCCGGTCCCGACGGCCGATTGGTCGCCACCGCACCCGCGCCAGGACGCGTGCGCCGACGCGTGCTCGCCGATCTCGACTCATATCCTGCGCCGACATGTCCGGTGGTGCCCTACGCGGATGTCGTCCACGACCGCGCGACGGTCGAGGTCCTCCGGGGTTGCTCGCGGGGCTGTCGCTTCTGCCAGGCGGGCATGGTCTACCGGCCGGTGCGGGAGCGCTCCGCAGATTCGATCGTGCGCGACGCCCTTGCGGGTCTGACCTGCACCGGGTACGAGGAGCTGTCCCTGACCTCGCTCTCCACCGCGGACCACTCGCAGCTTGAGGCGGTGCTGCGGCGTCTTGTGGCGCGGCTTGACGGTACCGGCACCGCGATCTCCGTCCCGTCGCTGCGGGTCGACTCGTTCACGGTACCGCTCGCCCGGTTGCTCGGCGACGGCCGCAAGAGCGGGCTCACGTTCGCACCGGAGGCGGGTTCACAACGGCTGCGCGACGCCATCAACAAGAACATCACCGAGGAGGAGATCATCACCGCCGTGGAGCAGGCGTTCACGGCGGGATGGCGTCGGGTGAAGCTCTACTTCATGATCGGGCTTCCCACCGAGATCGACGACGACGTGCGTGCTATCGGCGCCCTCGTGGAGCGGGTGCTCGGCGTCGCGCGCGAGGCCACACCGAAGGCCGAGCGGGGCGGTCTGCGCGTCGCGGTCTCCGTGTCGACCTTCGTGCCCAAAGCGCACACGCCGTTCCAGTGGGACGGGCAGGTGCCGATCGAGGAGGTCCGGCGCCGCCAGGGACTCCTGCGTGAGTCGATGCCGCACCGCGGTGTGGAGCTCTCGTGGCACGACCCGTCCTCATCCCTTCTCGAGGCGGTGCTCGCCCGGGGCGGTCGCGAGATGGCCGACGGGATCGAGGCCGCATGGCGCGCCGGGGCCCGGTTCGACGCATGGACCGAGCACTTCTCGCTCGGGCGGTGGCTCGAGGCGTTCGCCTCGGTCGGCATCGACGCCGCCGAAGCGGCATCCGCGCCATACATACAGGGCGGGCCGCTCCCGTGGTCGCACATCGACAGCGGTCTGGCCGAGGGGTTCCTCCGCCTCGAGCGGTCGCGGACCGACTCGGCCACCACGACACCCGACTGCACGTTCGAGGACTGCACAGGCTGCGGGGTCTGTCCCGGCCTCGGCGTGGAGAACGTGATCGCGGGAGGGGGCAGCCGTGCCTGAGGGCTTCAAGCTCCGCATCTGCTTCCGCAAGACGGGGCCGTTGCGCTTCCTGTCGCACCTGGAGACGGGTCGCGCCTGGGAGCGCGCTGCGCGCCGCGCCCGGTTGCCGTATGCTGTCAGCCAAGGGTTCACGCCGAGGATGCGCATCGCGTTCGGGCCGGCGCTGCCGGTGGGGACCGCGGGGGAGCGGGAGTACGTCGACATCCTGCTCACGCGATTCGTGCCGGTAGCCGAGGTGACCGAGAGGTTGGGCGCATCGGTGGTGCCCGAGCTCGGGCTTGTGAAGTGTGGATACGTCTCGCCGGCCGAAGCGTCGCTGGCCTCGAGACTGACGATAGCAGCGTACGAAGTCGAGATCGAAGGGGGGAGCCCGCAGCAGGAGACCGAGCGTTCACTCGTCACGCTCATGGGAACCGGTAGCCTCAGCGTCGAGCACAAGGGCAAGCAGAAGGTTTTCGATCTCTCTCAAGCGCTCCCGAAGGAGCCTGAAGTGAGATTTGTGGAGGGCCGCACGATCATCCGGATGTGGGTCCGGATGGGCGACCAAGGCTCTCTCCGCCCCGAGGTCTTCGTGACGGCAGCCGTGGGACGGGACCGCGTGGTATCGGTCACCCGTACCGATCTTCTCATCGACGACGATCAGGGTTGGCGCCGTCCCCTGTAGCGGGCACACATCGTGCCAGACATCACACGCGAGATGCTCATCTCGCACGATATGCACGAGACGCGGGTCGCCGTCGTAGAGAACCGGCGGCTTGTCGAGTTGTACATCGAACGGCCGAAGCGAAGCGTCGTGGGCAACATCTACCTCGGCAAGGTCCGAGACGTGCTGCCCGGGATGCAGGCGGCGTTCGTCGACATCGGGCTGGAGAAGAACGCGTTCCTCTACGTGGATGAGGTCGTGACCCCCGAGGGGGTGGCCGGTGCGCCGCGACGCGACATCCAGTCGCTTCTCAAGCCAGGCCAGCAGCTCATGGTCCAGGTGCTCAAGGATCCGATGGGCACCAAGGGCGCCCGCGTGACCACCGAAGTCACGCTGCCAGGCCGGTTCCTTGTGCTGATGCCGTTCTCGGCGTTCGTCGGCATCTCGCGCAAGCTTCCCGACGAGGAGCGCGACCGGCTCACGTCGATCATCGAGCCGCTCGTTCCAGAGGGTATCGGTGTGATCGTGCGCACGGCCGCATCGGGGGCCGCCGAGAAGGACCTGCAGGGTGACCTCGAGTTCCTGCTGCGACTGTGGCGCCGCGTCCAGGCCCAGGCACGAGAGGGGCTGGCACCCGAGGTGGTGTACACGGAGATGGACCTCGCGCTCCGCCTGGTGCGGGACGCGTTCGGGGAGACGTTCCGCCGGCTCGTGGTGGATGACAGGCGTGTCTACGAGAAGGTCACCTCGTTCCTGCGGAAGTCGGCTCCGAAGCTCGTGCGGCGGGTGCAGCAGCACAAGGACAAGGAGCCGCTCTTCCAGTCCTACGGGCTGCAGCCTGAGATCGAGTCGGCGGTGCTGCGCGAGGTACCGCTCGCATCAGGTGGGCACATCACCATCGACAAGACCGAGGCGCTCACCTCGGTGGACGTGAACACCGGCAGCTATGTGGGCCGGAAGAACCTCGAGGACACCGCGCTGCGCACGAACCTCGAGGCCGCGGCCGAGGTGGCCCGGCAGCTCCGTCTGCGCGACATCGGCGGGATCATCGTGATCGACTTCATCGATATGGAAGACCCACGCAACCGCCAGGAGGTCGTGTCGCGGCTCAGCCGGGAACTCGAACTCGACCGCACCAAGACCCGTGTCTCGGAGATGTCGCGGCTCGGACTGGTGGAGATGACGCGCAAGAACGTGACCGACGGCCTCTACGGGGTCTTCACCGAACCCTGTCCGTGCTGCAACGGAGAGGGGCGCGTGCTCTCCGACACCACGAGGCGCATCATCGTGGAACGCAGTCTGCGCGAGGTGCTCGTGAGTGGGAAGGCCTCGGCGTATCTGGTGGGGCTCAACCCGCAGACGTACGCGCTCGTGAATGCTCCGGGTAACAACACGCTCGCACTGCTGCGCTCCGAGACCGGCAAACGGGTCAACGTGATCGCGGACCCGGACGTCGGGCCGATCGAGGTCCGGCTGCTGATCGAAGGCAAAGCAGCGGTGCCCGGTTCCGAGAACGACTAGGTCGCAGAGTAGACACGCCCGGAACCGTTGACGCTCGCAGGCGGACTCTGCTAGCATTGCGCTTCGCGTGTAACCCCTTTTGACTGGAGCGACATCCATGTATGCAGTGGTGAACACCGGCGGCAAGCAGACCAGAGTCGAGGTCGGTACGATCGTCGCCGTAGAGAAGCTCAAAGGCGAGGTCGGCAGCACAGTGACGCTTCCGGTGGTCTTCATCGCCGACGGTGACACCATCATGGCCACTCCTGCCGAGGTAGCCGGCGCGTCGGTGACCGCCGAGGTGCTCGAGCACTTCAAGGGCGAGAAGCAGATCGTCTTCAAGTTCAAGAAGCGCAAGGGCTACAAGCGGACCAAGGGCCATCGCCAGCAGTTGACCGCCATCCGGATCACGGACATCGCGGTCTCCGGCGGCGTGAAGCCAGCCAAGGCCGAGAAGCCCGTCAAGGCCGAGAAGCCGGTCGAGAAGGCTCCCGTCGCTCCTGAGGCGCCCGTCGTCGAGGCTGCCGCCGCGGAGACCGCGCCTGTGACCTGCGCCGCGACCAAGTCGGATGGCACACCATGCCAGAACAAGGTCAAGGACGGCTCGAAGTACTGTGGTGTCCATGCGAAGAAGTACGAAGGCTGATAGACTATCCGGGCACTGCCCGACGGATGCGAGGGTGAACTGAGATGGCTCACAAAAAAGGTATGGGTTCGACCCGCAACGGTCGTGACTCTCAGGCGCAGCGCCTTGGCGTGAAGCGCTTCGCCGGTCAGGTCGTGACCGCCGGCTCGATCCTGGTCCGCCAGCGTGGTACCCGCCTGAAGCCCGGACAGAACGTCGGCCTCGGCCGTGACGACACGCTGTTCGCCAAGATCGATGGTGTCGTGGACTTCACGCGCGGCAAGGACCGCAGGGTCCACGTGCTGCCGCTGGAGTCGTAGCGGGTACAGCAACAGAGTCGCCCGAAGGCCTCCCGCCGCACGCGGGGGGCCTTCTGCATGAATCGGCACCGGCGGGCTACAATGAAGCCTCCTCAAGCGGTTGGAGCAGCGTGTTCATCGACGAAGTCAAGATATATGTGAAGGCGGGCGACGGCGGCGCGGGCTGTGCCTCGTTCAGGCGCGAGGCCCACGTCCCCAAAGGCGGTCCTGACGGTGGTGATGGCGGGCACGGCGGAGACGTGGTGCTTGAGGCTGACGGCTCGCTCTCCACGCTCATCGACTACCACTACAAGCGACACTTCAAGGCGGTCCGTGGAACGCACGGCAAGGGGTCGCAGCGCGACGGCGCCAACGGTCCCGAGCTCGTGCTGACCGTCCCACGCGGCACGATCGTGCGCGATGCGGACACCGGGGAGACCCTCGGTGACCTCACGCGTGAGGGTCAACGCCTGGTCGTTGTGCATGGTGGCGGGGGCGGCCGGGGCAACCGGCACTTCACGACCTCCACGCGCCGCGCGCCCACCTTCGCGGAACTGGGCGAGCCGGGCGAGGAGCGGTGGATCGAGCTCGAACTCAAACTGCTCGCTGACGCCGCACTCGTGGGGCTTCCAAGCGTGGGCAAGTCGTCGCTCATCGCGCGCATGAGTGCGGCGCGGCCCAAGATTGCCGACTACCCCTTCACCACGCTCGTGCCAAACCTGGGTGTAGTGTCGAGCGGGGAGCGGTCGTTCGTGGTCGCCGACGTCCCGGGGCTGATCGAGGGTGCGAGCGAGGGTGCGGGTCTTGGCCACGCGTTCCTGCGTCACATAGAGCGTACGGCGCTTATCCTGCATGTGCTTGACCTTTCGGGCGGGTACGAGAGCCGCGATCCGCTGGAGGACCTCGCGGTGATCGATGGCGAGCTTGCCGCTCACGCTGAGGACCTCTCCGAACGCCCGCAGATCGTCGTCGGCAACAAGATCGACGCCGAGGGGGCCGCCGAGAACTCTGAGCGTGTCGCTGCCTGGTGCGAGGAGGCCGAACGGCCGTACTTCGCGGTCTCGGCGGTCACCGGGGAGGGTATCGCGCCGCTCATCCGCGCTGTGGGTGAGGCGGTGTATGAACTCCGACGGGCCGCCGCAGCCGATGAGACGGTCTTCGAGGCCGAGTACACGCACGTGCCTCGTCAGGATCGCGAGATCGTGGTGAGCCGTGCCATCGACGGTGGCTGGGATGTGAGTGGCGGCGGGGTCGAGCGCGTCGTCATCATCACCGATATGAAGAACGAGGAGGCAGTCGCGTATCTGCAGCGCCGTCTCGCGAAGATGGGTGTGGAGGAGAAGCTGCGCCGGGCAGGTGCCGTCGATGGCGAAACCGTCCATATCGGTCCGGTCTCCTTCGAGTTCGAGTCGTACGAGGGGGACGAGGAGTAGGGTGGCCAGACACACGATCGTGGTGAAGGTCGGCAGCTCCACGGTGACCGGCGCCGACGGGCGGGTCGACCGTGGCTACCTCGCGGCGTTGGCTGACCAGGTGCGCTCGCTCACGTCCGACGAGCACAGCGTGGTGGTCGTGACGAGCGGCGCGATCGCGGCCGGGTTCGAGACACTGCACTTCGCCGAGCGCCCGACCGATATGCCGACGCTGCAGGCGACCGCCGCGGTCGGTCAGGTCCTGCTCATCGACGCGTATCGCGAAATCTTCGGCGAGCGCGGGATGACCATCGGCCAGGTCCTCGTGACGCGTCATGAGGTGGGCCACCGCCAGCAGTACGTTCACGCATGCGAGACCCTTGAGCGGCTGCTCGAACTCGGGATCGTGCCGATCGTGAACGAGAACGACACGACCGCCGTCGAGGAGATCCGCTTCGGCGACAACGACTACCTCGCGGCGCTCGTCGGCATGATGGTCCACGCCGATCTCGTGGTGCTGCTCACCGACATCGCGGGGCTCTATTCAGCCGATCCGCGCATCGATGCCGATGCGCGCCTGCTCGAGCACGTGCACGAGGTCACCGACGAGCATCTGGCCTCAGCGGGTGGGCCGGGCAGCGGCGTGGGGAGCGGCGGGATGACCACTAAGCTCGAGGCCGCACGGGCGCTCATGAAGGCTGGCATCCCGATGGTGGTCTGCGACGGCCGGCGCCCCAACGTCGTGGCCGACGCGGTCGCCGGAGCGCCGGTCGGGACGCTGTTCGCCGGAGGCCAGGCCGCGGTCAAGGGGCGCAAGCTCTGGCTCGCCTATGCTGGCCATCCTCGGGGTTCGGTCACGATTGACGATGGCGCGAAGCACGCCCTATGCTTGCGGGGTGGTAGCCTGCTCCCGGCCGGCGTCGTCGACGTGACCGGGAGTTTTGTAATCGGCGATGCGATCGCGGTCGTCGACGGGGAAGGTCACCCGATCGCGCGCGGGCTCGCAGGTATGTCGTCGGCGGACCTCAAGCGCGTGCGTGGCCTGAAGACGGCCGAGATATCGCGCGTGCTGCCCAACTGGGACGGTGCCGAGGTCGTTCACCGTGACCACCTGGTGATACTGTAACCTCGACCGAGACGAAGGGGACGGTGCTATGTCGGAGGTCCACGATCTTGCCGTACGTGCCCGTCAGGCCGCTATAGCGCTGGCGAGCACCTCGACCGACCAGCGCAACCGCGCGCTTCTGGTGATGGCGCACGCGCTGGTGACCAAGCAGGACGAGATCATCGCGGCCAACGAGCAGGATGTGGCTGCCGCCCGCGCCGCAGGGACCGCACCTGCGCTCCTGGACCGCCTCGAGCTGAATCCCATGCGCATCAAGGCGATCTCCGAGGCGCTCAAGAGCCTCTCGGTGCTGCCCGACCCGATCGGCGAGGTTGTGAGCGGCTCGCGGCTGGCCAATGGCATCTCCCTCACGCAGGTGCGTGTACCGCTCGGGGTCGTGGCGATCATCTACGAGGCGCGGCCCAACGTCACCGCCGACGCCGCCGGGTTGTGCGTGAAGACCGGCAACGCGGTCATCCTCCGCGGGGGTAGCATGGCGGTGAACTCCAATCTGGCGATCACGCGCGTGCTGGCCAACGCAGCCGTGGGTGCGGGGTTGCCCGACGGATGCATCCAGTCGGTGGCTTCTACCGACCGCGACGTGGCCAACGAGCTCATGGGCATGCACGGCATGATCGACGTGCTGATTCCCCGCGGCGGCGCGGGCTTGATCAAGAGCGTCGTGGAGAACGCCAAGGTACCGGTGATCGAGACCGGAGTGGGCAACTGCCACGTCTACGTGCATGAGGCTGCAGATGCCCGGATGGCCAGGCGGATCGTCGTGAACGCCAAGACCCAGCGTCCCGGCGTGTGCAATGCCGCTGAGACGCTGCTCATCGATGAGGCGATCTACGAGCGCGTGCTGCCGCCGATCCTGAAGGAGCTCGAGGACGCGGGCGTGACGGTCCACGCCGACGAGAAGACCCGCGCGCTCGGTGCGATCATGCGCGTGCAGCCGGCGACCGAGGAGGACTGGGCGACCGAGTACCTCGATCTGCGCATCGCCTGCAAGGTGGTGCCCGGACTGGATGCCGCGATCGCGCACATCAACCGCTACGGCACGAAGCACAGTGAAGCCATCGTGACCGAGGACTACACTGCCGCGACGCGATTCCTGAACGAGGTCGATGCGGCTGCAGTGTACGTCAACGCCTCCACGCGGTTCACCGACGGCGGCGAGTTCGGCCTCGGCGCCGAGATCGGCATCTCCACCCAGAAGCTCCACGCGCGCGGTCCGATGGGCCTCGCTGCGCTCACCACCACGAAGTACATCGCGATGGGAAGCGGGCAGATACGCGAGTGAGGAAGCGACTCCGACTCGGCATCATGGGCGGTACGTTCGACCCGATCCACTACGGTCACCTTGTCGCCGCCGAAGAAGCGCTCGTCCAGTTCAACCTGGACCGGGTGCTCTTCATGCCGACCGGTGAGCCCGCGCGCAAGATCGATCGCCGGGTGAGCTCGGCCGAACACCGCTACCTCATGACGGTCATCGCGACAGCGAGCAATCCCGACTTCGAGGTCAGCCGCCTGGAGATCGACCGGCCGGGTGTGACGTACACGGTCGATACGATGACCGAGCTCAAGAGCGCTCACGGCTCCGGCGCGGAGCTCTTCTTCATCACCGGCGCCGACGCCGTACTTGAGATCCTCACGTGGAAGGACTCGGCGCGTCTGGCCGACCTGTGCACGCTCATCGCGGCCACGCGACCCGGATACGACATGGCGCCGGTGCTCGAGCGGGCGACTGGCTCGGGCCTCCTCGTGCAGACGATGGAGGTACCGGCGCTCGCCATCTCTTCCACGGACATCCGTGCGCGTGTGGCCGCGCGCCGTCCCGTGCGCTATCTGCTGCCCGAGGCCGTCGCATCGTACGCGGCCAAGAACCGCCTCTACAATGAGGAGGCCTGACGTGGCGCCGGCCTACGAGACCGTGCGCGACGCCGTGTCTGCCCGACTGAGCCCGGGGGCCTTCGCGCACTGCGAGCGCGTGGCCGAGACCGCGTCCGCGCTCGCCGAGCGATACAACCTGGATGCCGCCGAAGCGAGGCTTGCTGGGCTGCTGCACGACTGGGACCGCGAGCTGCCGGGCGACGAGCTCGTTGCGCGTGCCCGGGCGCTCGGTATCGAGGTGACGCCGGCCGATGAGGCCGTGCCGTATCTGCTGCACGGCCCGGTGGCCGAGCGCGAGCTGCCTGCGGTGTTCCCCGGCTTGAGCGCCGAGGTGCTCGATGCGATCGGTGCTCACACCTACGGCGCGATCCCCATGGCGCCACTTGCGATGGCGGTCTATGTGGCCGACGTCATCGAACCCGCACGCGAGCACCGGGGCGTCGAGAGTATCCGCGAACGGGTGGGACAGTGTTCGCTCCCCGAACTGTTCGCCGACGCGTACGCCTCGTCTCTGAGACATGTCATCAAGCGGCGGCGACCGATCCATCCCGTCACGCTCACCGTCTGGAACAGCATCGTCGCTGGTGAGGGCGCATGAGCCGGCGGAAGCGGCTGAAACCGCACTCGAACACACCGCCTCCGCGCGCTGGGACGGACTACCCGCGCAGGCGCAGTCACGTGGAATCGGAGGAGCGCTCGCTCGTGAGTGCTCCCGGCGCTGGCTGGCGTGCGTCGAAGCGCTCGTCCAAGCTCGGAAAGAAGGTGCGGCGCGAGGCCAAGACGCAGCGGGTACGCGACAACGTACGCGAGGGAGCGCGGGTGACCCGCAACGGGCTGGTCGCGGGTCTGCAGGTGCTCGGTACCGTCGTCGGTGGCATTCTCGCGCTCGTATTCGTGCTGTTCGTGATCGCGCTGGGTGTGAACGCCGGCGCCCGGTGGCTTGCCAGGCAGGACGCGGCGGAGCAGTCCACGCCTGCGGCGAGGGCGGAGAAGGCCAAAGAGAACCTGCTCATCATCGGCACCGACGGGGACGGCAACGCCGACTTCCTCGCCGTGCGCCTCGACGAGGACGATCGTCAGATCCTCGGTATCGCGGTCCCCAGCGGCGCGTTCATGGAGGTCCCGGGCCAGGGCTTCGAGCGGGTTGGGGACAGCATCACTGGCGGACCGGGCGTCTCGCTTGCTGCGATCTCCAACTACCTCAGCGTGCCATTCGAGCACTACGTGCTGGTGAGCTCGACGGTATACCAGGACGCACTGACCAACCAGAGCCTCCGCGATGTCATGGCGAACGTGACGAAGACCGACTACACCGACGAGGATCGCACGCGTATCGCCGAGTTCATCGCTACAGTGGAAGGCGAGCGCACGGCGCTCGTGCCGCTGCCGGTCAAGCCGATCGACCTCGGCGGTGAGACCTTCTTCGAGCCGCAGCGCGACCAGATCGCCGACCTGCTGCTGCAGTGGTGGGACGTGCGGCTCGGCGCGGACGACTCCTCCGTGCGGGTCATCATCTATAACGGCGCAGGAACACCCGGGATCGCGGGGGAGGCCGCGCAGCAGATGATCGCGGCGGGCATGCGCGTTGTGGACACCAAGAACGCCGACCGCTTCGACTACGAGACGACGATGATCGTAGTGCAGAATGGCGACCTCGAGCAGGGCGAGCAGGTCAAGGCCGCGCTCGGCACCGGCGAGGTCATCGACAAACCGTCGGAGCAGGATGTCGCGGACGTGATCGTCATCATCGGCAGGGACTACCAGGTTCCCTCCGAGCAGTGACAGTGAGTGTTGAAAGGAGCAGGACACTGGAACCTCGCGAGATAGCATTGCTGGCGGCCTCAGCGGCCGCATCGAAGAAGGCGATCGACCCGGTGGTGCTCGACGTTGCCGAGACGATCGTGATCACGTCGTACTTCGTCATCGTCAGCGGTAGCAGTGACCGCCAGGTCGCGGCCATCGCCGACGAGATCGAGGACGTGCTTCGCGAGCAGGGCGGCGTGAAGCCGATCGGCCGTGAGGGCGAGCGCGAGCGGAAGTGGGTCCTGCTCGACTTCGCTGATGTGGTGGTCCACGTGTTCCAGCCCGAGGAGCGCGAGTTCTACCGTCTCGAGAAGCTGTGGTCCGACGCACCGCGGCTCGAGATCCCTGAGGTGGAGACGGCGGCCCAGGCGACGTGAGACAGGCGCTCCGCACGTACGGCGTGCAACTTGCGCTCGTCGGTGTCGCGGCGGTCTGGGGCGGCACGTTCGTCACCGTGAAGGATGCGGTCGCCCGCTATCCCATGTACGCGTTCCTCACGCTGCGTTTTGCGATCGCCGTGCTCGCGTTCGTCGCGGTCATGCCGTCGTCGATACGCTTCATGCGACGCGACACGCTCGGGGTGGGGGTGCTCGCTGGGATGTTCCTCACCGCGGGATACGTGTTCCAGACCTGGGGGCTGCAGGACACAAGTGCGTCGAAGGCGGCGTTCATCACTGGCATGTTCGTGGTGATCACCCCCGTCCTGCAGGCCCTCGTCCTACGGCGGATACCGCACCGGACGACGGTGATCGGTGTACTGCTCGCGGTAGCGGGTCTGTGGTTCCTCTCGGGAGGAGGCGCTGATTCCTGGAACATCGGCGACACGCGCGTGCTCATCTGCGCGTTCGCGTACGCGGGGCACTTCATCGTGCTCGGCGGACTGGGGCGCGACCATGACGTGGCGCCGCTGACGCTGGTGCAGCTCGCTACGGTAGGCGTGGCCTCTGCGGCGGTCTCACTCGCGACAGAGCCACTCGGGTTGCCGGGCGATGCGGGCGTGTGGTTCGCACTCGTGCTCACCGGTGTCTTCGCCTCGGCGGTGGCCTTCGCCGTGCAGACCTACGCCCAGCGGTTCCTCTCGCCCACCAAGACGGCGCTCATTCTCATCATGGAACCGGTATTCGGCGGTGTCTTCGGATACTTTGCGGGGGAGCGGCTGGGGCTTAGCGGCGTGGCCGGAAGCGCACTCATATTCGCGGGGATGCTCGTGGCCGAGGTGATCGGGTCGCTTCGCGGTCCCGATGAGCCGCCCGCCGAACTGGAGCCGACACTCGAGGGGCCGCCGATTCTCGTGGAGGGCGGGGAGTAAGCGAATGATCATCGCCGTTGATGACGGATCCGGTGCAGAACGATGCACCGGATCCGTCTGTTTGACGGGGGATACGGGTAGGGGTATCGTTTGCCCATACCCCCAGAGGTATCGCTGAACGGCATCGCCGTGCCATGGGGGCCAGGAACGGATCACCGACGTGGGAAGGACCGGCACATGGGTGCGGTAAGCGAGCGGGTCGAATCACAGCTCAGGGATATCTTCGGCGACCGGATGCGCACCGATCGCGTGGAACGGAAGCTCTACTCATCGGACATCGGCGCTATGCCGCGCCTCATCAAGCCGCTCGTGCCCACCGGTGTGGCCGGTGCGGTGGTCCGTCCGGTGAGCGAGGACGAGGTCGTCGCGCTCATGCGGGTCGCTCGCGCCGAGCGCGTTCCGGTCGTGCCGCGCGGAATGTCCACATCCGGCTACGGTGGCGTGCTGCCCGTGGAGGGTGCGATCGTCGCGGACATGTCGGCCATGGGCGGACTCATCTCGGTTGATGCAGAAGCGCTGACCGTACGTGTCTTTGGCGGTACGCTCTGGGAACCGCTCCAGAAGCAGCTCAACCGCAAGGGTCTCGACCTGCGCCTGTATCCGTCCTCGCTTCCGTCCTCAACGGTCGCGGGCTGGTTCGCCCAGGGCGGCGCGGGCTTTGGCAGCTACGAGCACGGGTTCTTCAAGGAGAGCGTCCACGCCGCGCGGGTCGTCCATCTGGACGGCACCGTGAAGGAGTACACCGGCGATGAGCTCGAGCACCTCGTGGCTGATGCCGAGGGCATCACGGGCATCATCACCGAGCTCGAGTTCGCTATCCGCTCACTCGAGGACGAGGTGCATCGGGTCCTCGCGCTTCCCACGATCGACGCTCTCCAGAAGGCGCTCTCGGCGATCTCTGCGCAGCAGCTGCCGATCTGGTCGCTCACCTTCCTCAACCCCGAGTCCATCAAGCTCAAGAAGACGCTCCCGCACCGGCACGGACACCCGTACGAGTTGGCGCACGAGCACTACGAGCCCGTGCTTCCCGAGGCGTTCCTCGCGGTGATCGCATACCCGGCCTCGCGCCATGAGGCGATCGACGCGCCGCTGCGCGCGATCCTCGAAGCGGCCGGCGGTACCGAGCTTGAAGCCGAGGCCGCGGAGCACGAGTGGGAGCAGCGGTTCGCGCCGATGCGCCTGAAGCGCGTGGGACCGTCCATCGTCCCGACCGAGGTGGTCGTCCCGCTTGGCGAGCTCGACCAGGTGCTCTCCACGATCGATGCACGCGTGAAGCAGCCGTTCATACTCGAGGGCATGCTCGGCAAGGGGGACAAGGTCGTCCTGCTCGGCTTCATCCCGCACGACGAGCGCTCGCTCGCGTTCAACGTGGCGTTCGCGCTCTCACTCGTGGTCATCAAGATCGCCAACCAGCATCGCGGAGGCGCCTACTCCACCGGCCTGTACTTCCGCCAGGAGGGCAAGAAGGTCCTCGGCGAGGCGAAGCTGGCCGCGCTGCAGGCGTTCAAGCGCGCCAACGACCCCGCCAACCTGCTGAACCCCAGGAAGGTCGTGGGCTCCAGCCTGCTCAACGGCTTCATGAAGTTCGCGCTCGCGATCGAGCCGGTCGTCCGGCCGATCGCGAATCTGGCGACCCCGCCTGGCAAGGTCGAATCGCTCGAGACGAAGAACGGCGTCCCCGGGGACGTGGCCTTCTACAGTTATGCGTGCGCCCAGTGCGGTTACTGCGTGCCGACGTGCGAGGAGTACAGTGTCCGCGGTTGGATGAGCCACTCTCCGCGCGGCAAGTACGCGTACCTCAAGGAGGTCGTGGAAGGGCGGGAGACGTTCGACCAGAAGATGGTCGACACCTTCCTCGTCTGCACCACGTGCGAGGTCTGCAACACCCGCTGCCAGCTGCAGCTTCCGGTGGAGCACTCCTGGATGGCGATGCGCGGCCAACTGATCCACGAGGAAGGGCGTATGACCTTCCCGCCGTTCGAGATGATGGGAGCGGCCCTCCAGGGCGAGCTCAACATCTGGGCGGGCAAGCGTGAGAAGCGGGCCGACTGGATGCCCGAGCATATCGCCGAGAAGATCGATCCCACCTCGGACATCCTGTACTTCGCCGGCTGCACCGCGAGCTACGTGAACGAGGACGTGGCGCAGTCGTCGGTGGAGCTGCTCGACGCCGCCGGTGTGAAGTTCAACTACATGGGGACCGACGAGGCGTGCTGCGGTATCCCGATGAAGGTGTCCGGCAAGTGGGACGTCTTCGAGGAGATCTACGAGCACAACACGTCCGAGGCCCGCAAGCGCGGCGCCAAGACGATCGTGACCTCGTGTCCCGCGTGTGGTCTGGTGTGGAAGGAGCTTTACGCCAACATCGCAGCCGAGCGTGGCGAGGAGTACGAGTTCGAGGTGAAGCACTACTCCGAGCTCGTGGCCGAGTCGATCGCCGAGGGCGCGCTTGAGTTCACGCACGAAGTGAACAAGACGCTCACGTTCCACGACTCCTGCCACATGGGCCGGGCCCAGGGCAACTACGAGGCGCCGCGCGAGCTCATCAAGGCCATCCCGGGCGTGAAGTTCGTGGAGATGGAGCACAACTGCGAGGACGCGCTGTGCTGCGGTTCGGTGCTCACGCTGATCGGCGAGACGCCGGTGGCCCCCGAACTTGGGAAGATGCGCCTGGACGAGGCCGTCGACGTTGGTGCCGACGCGATGGTGGCGCTCTGCCCGTGCTGCCAGGTGCAGTTCCGCGACTCGATCGACAAGAAGGACATCCCGATGGAGGTCCTCGACCTCGCGCACCTCGCGATGGACGGCCTCGGCATCGCGCATGCCGATCCGACGCCTTACGCGATGGAGATGTGGGGCCACTTCGAGAAGTTCATCTGGCTGATGAAGCCCGAGTCCATCACCGACATCATGGTGGCGCTCCTGCCCGACATGATGAAGGCGATGCCGCCCGCGATGCTGCCGATGATGCGCGCCGCGCGTGCGGTACCCGGCGGGCTGGCGCTGATGGGCAAGATGATGCCGTCGATGATGCCCAGGATGATGCCCGCCATGATGCCGAAGGTGATGCCGGCGATGCTCGCGGAGGTCTCGCGTCGCGTCGGCCAGCTGCCGGAGGACATGGAGGAGCTCATGCCCGACCTGCTGCCCAAGACGATGGATGCTCTGCTGCCCAACATGCTGCCGCTGATCATGGACGACTTCCTGCCCAAGATGCTCTGCTACATCAAGAACGAGTGGGAGCGGGACGTGCCGGCGGGCAGCTCTCCGTGTGCGGAGGCGAGCGCGTAAGCGGGCGGGCGCACGGCGCTGCCGGGTGATTGACCCGGGCGACGGGGATGCTATACTGTCGCTCGCGCCCATGGGCGCAACCCAGAAGTGGGGCCATAGCTCAGCTGGGAGAGCGCTTGGCTGGCAGCCAAGAGGTCAGGGGTTCGATCCCCCTTGGCTCCACCAAAGAGATGACGAGAGGGTCCGGACAGCAGTCCGGGCCCTCTTTGCGTCGTGCCTTTCG
>JAFGAG010000006.1 GCA_016933785.1 Coriobacteriia bacterium
CACAACATCATCGTGCTCGAGGACGGCGCCGAGGCCAACGTCATCACCGGCTGCAACATCCACACCGACGTGGAGGAGGGCCTGCACGCAGGCATCTCCGAGTTCTACGTCGGCAAGGGTGCAAAGCTCACGTTCACGATGATCCACAACTGGGCCGAGGACTTCAGTGTCCGACCGCGCACCGGCATCGTCGTCGATGACGACGGCGTGTACGTGAACAACTACGTCCTCCTGAAACCGGTGAAGTCGATCCAGTCCTTCCCCGTCGCCAAGCTCGTCGGCGCTCGCTCCAAAGCGATCTTCAACTCCATCGTCTACGGTCTCAAGGACAGCTACATCGACCTCGGCAGCGAGGCCCAGCTCATCGGCGAGGGATCCCGCTCCGAGGCAGTGGCGCGCACCGTGTCCATGGACCGTTCGGTCGTATACTCGCGTGGCCGCCTCGTCGGCAGGACGAACTCCTGCAAGGCGCACCTCGACTGCCGCGGCATCGTACAGTCCGAGGAGTCCACGCAGTGGGCCATCCCGGACCTCGCGAGCGAGGGTGCTCCGGGAGCCGAGCTCAGCCACGAAGCCGCGATCTCACCGATCGCCGCCGAAGAGATCTACTACCTCATGACCCGCGGCCTGCCTAAGGACGAAGCGGTCTCGATGATCACCCGCGGGTTCGTGAACATCGACATCCCGGGTCTGCCTGACGTCCTGCGCAAGCAGATCGACAAGGCGATCGAGGAGACGAGTAAGGAAGCGATGTAGGCTTGCTGGGCACTTCGCACGAACGACGAGGGCGGGCCGGATCGTACCGGCCCGCCCTCTTTGCGTGCGCGGCCCAGGGATAGGGCCGTCACGTGCACTCTCCGCCCGGCTAACCCTTGGGCTGCTGCTGTGTGATGCAGTGGACGTTGCCGCCACCGAGGATGATCTCGCGGGCGGTCTCGATCTGTACCACCTCTCGGTCGGGGTAGAGCTCCTGAAGCTTGGCCCTGGCGGCCTCATCGTGCGGGTCGCCGAACGCCGGTGCGATGACGCCACCGTTGACCACGTAGTAGTTGATGTAGCTTGCGGCCTGGCGGTCGCCCGGCAGGCGTGGGAGCGTGCCGTCCACGGAGTCCACACCCAGCGACTCCTCCTCGGTGATGAGGAGTGGGTCGGGGATGTGGATCGTATGCACCTCGAGCGCGCGCCCGCGCGCGTCGGTGGTGGACGTCAGCACCTCCATCGCTGCGGCCGATCGCTCGTACTGCGGATCATCCCTGTCATCGGTCCAGGCGATCACCACGACCCCGGGGCGCACCACGGCAAAGATGTTGTCAACATGCCCGTTCGTCTCGTCGTTGTAGATGCCGGACGGGATCCAGATGACCTTCTCACAGCCGAGGTACTCGCACAGCACCGCCTCGATCTCCTCGCGAGCGAGATCCGGATTACGGCCCTCGGAGAGCAGGCACTCCTCGGTGACATAGCACGTGCCCTCGCCATCGACATGGATCGAGCCACCCTCCAGGACGATCGGCGCCTTGTAGCGGTCGGCTCGCTCGATCTCACAGATCTTCGCCGCTACTGCGTCGTCCTTGTCCCAGGGGAAGTACAATCCGTCGGTGAGTCCACCCCAGGCATTGAAGATCCAGTCAACGCCGCGGACCTCGCCCTTGTCGTTCACGACGAAGGTCGGGCCGCAGTCGCGGACCCATGAATCGTCGCTGCTGATCTCCACCACGCGCACCTCCGGCGGCAGCATGTGCCGTGCGTTGGCAAACTGCGCGTGGCTGACGCCCATGGTGACCGGTTCGAAGCGCGCGATCGCACTCGCCACTTCAGCGAACGCCTTCTGCGCAGGCTTCGCGCCGAGACGCCAGTTGTCGGGCCGTTCGGGCCAGAGGATCCAGGTGCCTGTATGCTGCTCGAACTCTCCCGGCATCCTGAAGCCATCGGCTCTGGGGGTGCTGTCTATGACCTTCGGCATTCTGCCTCCTTACACTTCGGGGACAGGCTCTACGCCTTCTTCAGCGACCGCGCATGGCGATAGAGCCAGAAGCCCACGATCAGCGAGACGAACGTGCCACCGATGGTGATGGCGTAAAACGCGCCGAGCGGAGTGCCGTCGGGCGGCACGAGGAAGAACAGCGCGAGTGTGAAGATGATCCCGATCTCGCAGAGGATCGCCCACAGCCAGGCGCCGGCGTCGCCACCGGGCACCGTATACGGCCGATGCTGATCGGGGAACTTCCTGCGCAGTGCGACGAGTGACGGGAACATGAGCAGATACGGCAGCAGGAAGACCACCGAGGAGAGCGAGAAGATCGCCCAGAAGATGCCCTCGTTGTTGCCAAAGAGCACGTAGGTCAGGATCGTGACGACGGTCGCGATGGCGCCCATCAGGTAGAAGGCGTAGTCGGGCGTCTGGAACTTCGGGTGCATGTGCCCGAACACGCCGGGCGCGGTCTCATCCATGCCTGTGGCGGCGATCGACTCGTTGGCGCCGATAGACCAGGTCACCATGTTGCCAAGGAACGTGAAGAGCACGCCGATCGCCATCACCGCGAAGACCGGACCCGCGGCCGCGCCGAGGACCGCTTCGAACGCCGGCTTGAGCGCATCCACGATGCCGGTCTCGATGACGATCTCGTCCAGCGGGATGACGGCCAGCACACCGAAGGTGGCGAACATGTAGATGAACAGGATCGCGAGACCGGCCGTGAAGATCATCTTCGGCACATCCCGCTTGGGGTCCTTCACCGAGTCGCCAACCGAGCTCATGAGCTCGAATCCCATGAAGCTGTAGATCACGACCGGCAAGTACGTGAGGTTATCGAACGACAGGTCCGGGACCCAGTTGGCGAGCGAGAAGTCGTTGGCCAGCCCGCCGTTCTTTATGGCGGCGGCGACGCCTGCAAGACCGAGCACCAGGAACACGATCATCTTCACGACAGCTGAAGCGTTGGGAACCCACTTGGAGTAGCGCTTGGGCAGCACGCCTATCGCGACCATCACCCAGACGAGAGCGATGACCAGCACAGCCTCCAGCCACAGCGGCATCGTGACGCCGAAAGCGGCTCCCAGCGTGTAGATGAACAAGACGAAGACGCTCGGCGCCCACAGCGCCACGTTCACCCAGTAGAGCCACGCGGTGACCGTGCCCCACATCGGACCGAACGCCTCACGGACCCACACATACAGACCGCCATCCTCGGGCCACGCGGCTCCGAGCTCGGCGGTGACGAATCCGTACGGAATGAAGAAGAAGACAGCGAGGATGATCCAGAACGTCATGCCCTGGACGCCCATAGCGGCGGATGACGCAATCGTGTCTCCCACAAGGATCGCGGAGACGGAGAACAAGATCATCGAAGCAAGGCCGAATACCTTGTGCTTGACCGGTGCATGTTCAGCAGCCATCGAAGTTCCTCCCCGGGCCTGAGGCCCCGTTTCATCAGGTCAGCAGCGCTTGCGCGATCGGGTGGAGCCGTGCGTCTGCGGGCAACTCATCGATGCCGATGAGGGCGAGCATGAGCGCCTTCTGGAAGTGCATGCGGTTCTCAGCCTGCGGGAAGATGATCGATGCGTCACTATCCGCGACCTCATCGGTGACCTCTTCGCCCCGCATTGCGGGCAGGCAGTGCATGAACCGGGCGCCATCCTTGGCCTTTGCCATGAGAGCGCTGTTGACCTGGAACGGCGTGAACGCCTTGATACGCGCCTCGTACTCGTCCTCCTGGCCAGTCCACCACCAGCAGTCGGTGTAGATGAAGTCCGCGCCCTCGATCGCCTCAAGCGGGTCGTTCGTGAGTAGGAAGCTTCCACCGTTCTCTCTGGCGATCTCTTCCGCCCTGCGCTGCAACGCGGGGTCCATCTCATAACCTGGGGCGTTACCGATGCGGACGTTCAGCCCCAGCTTAGTGAGTGTGGTCGCGAGTGAGTTGCAGGGATGAGCGGCGTCACCCACGTACGAGAATGTGACTCCCTCGAGCCGCCCGGCATGCTCGAGGATGGTGAGCGCATCGCTCATCGACTGCGCCGGATGTCGGTCAGCGTCCATGCCGTTGATCACCGGGACTGTCGCAAAGCGGGCAAGCTCCTCGATGGTCTCGTTCTTCTTGGAGCGGATCTCGATCGCGTCGTTCATGCGGGAGAGCACGCGCGCCGTGTCGGCGACCGTCTCGCGTCCGGGTAGGTGGATCTCACCGGGTCGCAGGTACAGTGCATTCCCACCGAGTTCGGCGAAGCCGTTCTCAAAACTCACCCGGGTGCGGGTCGAAGAGGCCTCGAAGATCATCGCCAGGTGTCGGCCTGACAGGAACGGCGTCAGCCGCACCTTCTCTCGAAGGGCCTTCAGGTGGACCGCCAGCACGAGTACGCTCTCGAGCTCCTCACGCGTGTAGTCGAGGTCGGTCAGGTAGTGGCGGCCCCTGAGGTGTCTCAGGGCGGGCAAGGTCTTCAGATCCATGTGCGTCCTCCTCTTCTCGGTGGTGGCTCGGCTCGTGCGGGGTCGGATCCGCGGCCCCGTCTGTCCTCCTCCTCAGTCCGTGACATCCGGTTCGACGATCGTCCCGGCGGTGCCGGCCACGATCGCCGTGATCTCCTCCAGACTCCCGATAGCGGCCCGGTTGCCCGTGCCGCGGACAAAGCGGATCGCAGCCTCGACCTTGGGGCCCATCGATCCTGCCGCGAATTCGTGACGCTCCAGCTCGGATGGGGTCGTGTGCCCCAGCAGTCTCTGCTGTGGCGTGCTCCAGTCGAGATACACACCCGGCGCGTCCGTCGCCATCACATACAGGTCCGCACCGAGCTCGCGGGCAAGGAGCTCGCTTGCGAGATCCTTGTCGATGACGGCCTCCACACCCACGAGCGTCCGGGTCCCATCGGGCAGGTATGCCGTGGGGATACCGCCCCCACCCGCGCAGATCACGACGGTGCCCTTCTCGACGAGCCAGCGGATCGGGTCGAGCTCGAAGATCTGCTTCGGCTCCGGCGAGGGTACGACCCGGCGCATGTGGGGGCCGTCGGACCTGAACGTCCAGCCCCTCTCAGCTGCAAGGCGATCGGCCTCTTCCCGGGCGTAGACCGGCCCGACGAACTTCGTGGGGTCCCTGAAAGCCGGGTCGTCCAAATCCACTTCGACCATCGTCAAGATGGTCGCGAGCGGCTTCTCGAAGGGCAACAGATTGCCGAGCTCCTGCTCGACCATGTAGGCGATCATGCCCTGACTCTGCGCACCCAGGACGTCGAGGGGGTACGGCTCGACATCCTTGTACGCTGCCGCCTGAAGCGCGAGCAGGCCGACTTGTGGACCATTGCCGTGCGCCAGCACGAGGTTGTGCTCCTCTGCGATCGGGGCGAGCGCCCGCGCAGCGGTTCTGACGTTGTTGCGCTGGACCTCGGCTGTCATCGGCTCCGAGCGGCGTAGTAGTGCATTGCCCCCGAGCGCGACCACGATCGTCTGCTTGTTCACGTGCTGTGCCTCCTGTGCAGCCGTATCATCGAGATGCCGACACACCTGTGGACTCGACTTCATATTAGTTTATTTGTCCGACCGGTCAAATCTAAACACCTTTGGGGATATACTGCAAGTGACGCTGGTCTCATCCGAGGAGAGTTCATTGATGGACACCGACGAGCCGAAACGCCGCCCTGGGCGCCCACGCACACGGCAGAAGGCCCTGGAACTTCGGGCGCAGGACCCCATCGAGTCACTGCCCCCCACCGCGCGCCGACTGCTTGAAGCCGCGAGCCGACTCCTGAAGCGCGATGGATTCCTGGCGCTGAGTCTCTCAGCCGTGGCTGCCGAAGCAGACGAGTCGAAGGCAAGCATCGGCTACCACTTCGGCAACAAGGAGGGGCTGATCGTTGCGCTCGTGGATTTCCTCGTTCATGAGGCCAACCGTGGTCTGGTTGCGGAGACACACCGATATCCACTCGGCGACACGAGGTTGCGCGCGCTGATGGAGGGCGAGCGGCGCATCATAGAGGACACGCAGAACTTCGTCACACTCCTCGAGATCCTGCCGTACGCAATGCGCGATGACTCCATCCGCACGCGTATCGCCGATCTCTACGCCGGATACCGGAACACCGTTCTCGATGTACTCGATTCCAACGAGGGAACCCCCACGCACGAGCTCGCGTCCTTCGCCCTGCTGACCATCGCGATCGTCGACGGACTGTCCATCCAGTACGCCCTCGACCCCGCTCGAGTCGACCTGGAAGCCGCCACCAACCTGTGGCAGCGCATGGGCAGGTGCGTGTTGAGCGACCTCGGCATCGTCGACATCGGCTAGCAGAGGTCGCACCCACACGCCTCACATCGACACGCTACATGCGCGGTGCGGCTATCCGGGCGAGGCGCTCGAGTTCATCGACCGTGATCGTCACCGACTGCTCTCCCCCTGCGTCCTGCAACGTGTTGGCCCAGAGCACTCCCATATCCTCGCCACTCTTGAACACCGCGGTGCTATCGAACACCACCGCACCATCGCCGACCCCCTCGAGCATCTTGGGCGCCGGCACATCCCGACCCTCTTCAAGCGCGCTGGCGTACGCGGCATCGAGTTCCTGGACCGTCGCATCGTAATCCGCCGAGTCGACGACGCTCAGGATCGCTATGCGTGATCCACCGGCCTCATAGGCGAACTGGTACTTCGCGTCTTTGTTGAGGTCGAGCGCTACCTGGGTGACCTCCGTGTCGCCACAGTCGGCGCAGGTGTGCGTGAAGACCTCTGGCGGAAGCACCTCAGCTGGAGTGGCCGCTGGCTCCGGCGGCGCGATCTCGTCCACGTCTGATGAACCACCGGTGATATCGCGGGCGAGATCTCGATCCTGCTGCCCCCACAGCGCGAGGATGACGATCAGGGCGATGATGATCCCCATCAGAAGCCCGCCGAGCCAGATCAAGCGCTGGCGCCGTTTGACCCTGCGCTCTTCGAGTTCGTCGAGCACACTGATGGGCGTCTCCGGAGTCAGGGGGAGATTGCGCTCTTCCCTGTCTTCCTCGAGCTCCGCGGTGAATTGGTCGTTGGTCAGCGACAGCATGCCCCGCAGGACACCGACACGCTCATCGAACGCCGCCTGGTCCTCAGGCGTGTGCACGACCTCCGAGAACTCGCCACCCTCCGGCTCTTGCGACATGGTCGCCCCCTCCCAACCGTGCCTGCTCTCATCAGGCTATATGCCCATGCTACGCCCACGGAGGCGCGAGAGGGTCTACGGAGTTCGGAAAGCGGACCGTGCCTAGCGGAACAAACCCATCACCATCGCGGAATGCACGCCGATCCAGGTGAGGTTCACGATCCAGATGGCCTTCTGCCGATGGATGAGTCCGTAGATGGTCCAGGTTATCGCGACGATCAGACCGATGGCCGAGGTGATGCCGGAGAGTCCGGCTGTTCGGTGAAGCGCCCATACGTTGTAGAGCTGCGGCGCCATGGCGAGCGGGTAGAGGAGACCGAGCAGCAGGACCATGCGGTCGACGTGCGGTTCTATGACTCCGGCCACGTTCTCAGTGACCTGCGCCGCCCGTGGCCCGATGAGTGCCACCGACGCGGGTGGCTGTAGTGCTTTCCGTACGTCCAACATCCAGTTCGCCCCTGCCGTTCGTGCGTGTCGTATGCGTTCACCCACTGTATCGCCAGGAGTGGTGTATGCAGCAAGCACGCGACAGCTGCCCGTCTCCGGCCCGTTGACCTCCCGTAATCTCGAGCGAGATCCGGCGGTCCGATGATGGGATATCGCACGCCAGCCGCCCGATTAAGCGGCGGCTGCGGACACGTTCGGGACGACGTCTTGGCCGGGGCGCGCACGGTGGCACGCTATTCGGTAGAGGTAGGCTGGACATTCCTTAAGCATTGATTAATAATGCTGAAGTCGTAGCAAGGAGTGGGCGATGGTCCGAAAAGAGACATGCTCCGTTTGTAAGGGCAACAGGGTCATCAGCGTGGAACCCCAGCCCGGCGTCAAGGAGTGGCGCCCGTGCAAGGGGTGCAACGGCACTGGTTACCTGGTGCGCATAGCGCCGCGAGGCGGGTTACCCACCCGCTACTGATCGTGGAGAGGCCGGCGACAACGCCCTCCCGCAACGTACTCCAAAGCTGGCTTGACCCGGGACGGCCCCTTCGGGGGCCGTTCTGCGTGTCAGCCGAAGTAGATGTAATAGCGGCAGTGGCGACTCTGAGGGCAGTCGGATGGGATCGTGCTCGCGGTGTGAAGCCAGCGCGTCCCCTCCACGAAGCACGTACACTCCACGTGCCAGTCTTCGGGCTTCACGCGCGTGTTGTAGCGGTCGCTGTCGTCTACCTGCTCCCGCCAGTAGAAGCACTTGCCCCGTATCGGCGCGTAGCCATCCACGTGCATCCCTCGGCTTCTAGTCTTGCCTCCGCGGCCTGACGGCCGGAAGCGCGAGTCGGTTGTGGTCCTTGAGTTCGAGGATGCTGAAGACGCCATTCATGAGCAGTATCCCCTGTATCGTGCCGATCCACCGGTAGGCTTTGGCGAGTCGCCCCGCACGTAGGAACAGGCGGGTCTGCTCGCACATCCACAGTGCATGGTTGAGGGTGTCGTACTTGGGCGTCTCGAATCTACAGGAACCGATGTGGGCCTCGATATCCTCGTAGCGCGCCGAGCGATAGCCGAGTTCGATGAGTGTCTTCGCGTAGAAGTCGAGCATCGCCAGCGCATGCTCGGTGGTGAAATCGTCGTCGAAATCGTGCGGCTCAGCGATGCGGGTCATGAACGCCACCTCTCCCTGCGGTCATGATGACTCAAGGGGCGTGGTGCGGCAAACCGCTGGAACGTCGCATCGCGGAACGGGGAGCGGCGCTCGGGCGCTACTTCGCGGGGCAGAACCTTTCGGGCGGCGGGCCGCAGGGGAAGGCGCCGGTATCGTTGAGGAGCAACTTCTCGTGCGCAGGCAGCAACTCACGCTCGTGGTCGCGGTGGTCGTTGGAGGTGGCCAGCGTCTCGCGCATCATCACGAGCAGCAGGTACCGCCCGCGTGGGGTGAGTGTGACCCAGCGCTCGCTGTTCTCGGCGATGCCGCCCGCAAGCTTCATGAACGTCATCTCGAGTGCAAGCGCACGATCGATTGAGACGCCGAAGTCGCGCTTGAACTTCTCCTTGTCGAGCCTGAGACCAAAGAGCTCCGTCACGAACCGGTAGCGCATCCGGCCGAGTGTGCTGTACGGCTTTCCAGCCTTCGCGACCGCCGTGCGCTCATCGGCGATGCGTTCGCGATAGTCGTCGAGCGAGAAGGTGTTGTTGTAGATGCGGCCACCCAGGTACGACATCGCACCGGAGCCGAGGCCGACGTACTCCTCGTAGTCGACGATGTACTCGTCGATCATGCCACCCTTCTCGCGTGAGAACGTCCACGCAGAGGCAGGCTCGAAGTCGGGCGCGAGGCCATCGACGATCATGCGGTAGTACTCGGCCTCCCGGCCGTAGTCCACCTCGCCGATGGTCCGAGCGAGTTCGCGCCGGTTCTTCGGCGAGGCCATGAGCGGGTAGAAGGTCGTCTGGTTCGCGCCTGTCTGCTTGACGAGTTCGATGTCGCGCTCGAGCATCGCGCGCGTCTGGCTCGGGAAGTTGAAGATCAGATCGACGTTGAGCGAGTGGAACTTGCCCGCCGCGTAGCAGACGCGCTCGAAGACCGCCTCGGAGCACCCGTACTTGTCGTAGCGCGCCATCTGCTGTAGGAGATCGTCATCGAAGCTCTGGACGCCCACGCTGAATCGCTGAACGCGATCCTTGAGCGCATCGATCGCCTCATCTGTGACGTGGTTGGGGCTCGACTCGGCCGAGACTTCACGGATACCCGGGTAGAGCGAACGGGCAAGATCGATCGTGTCACACAGCTCGTCGATGAGGATCGTCGGGGTGCCGCCACCGATATACAGCGCACCGAAGTCGTAGCCGTATTCGGCAGAACGCTCGAGTTCCGTGCGGAGCGAGCGGAAGTAGTCCCGCGCGCGGTCCTCGCCGTAGAGGAACCGGTTGAAGCTGCAGTAGGGGCACAGCCGCTCGCAGAACGGGACGTGCAGGTACAGAGAGTAGGCTCGCCCTGGCTCGGGGTCGGGCAGGCGCGTGATCTCCACGGGAGATTGGCCCATGTACCCACGATTGAGCACCCGGAGGGCTCCGGTCAACACGCGTTCGGAGAGCATGGAAAGCACGTCCTTATCCTGCCAACGGCGTTCATACGCCGTGTGGTGTCCATCGTTCTTGTATACGACGCGTGGCGCCGATTCCCTGCGGCCGTTGTTGGGACGTCATCTTCGCGACGAGCCAGGCGCCGGACTCACGTGGTGACCGTCGAGCCTGACTCCTCCAGCGAACGCACTGCCACTGCGGGTACACCCGCTGCGACCGTTCTCGCCGGGACGTCTCTGCTCACCACAGCGCCCGCAGCCACGACTGCATTCTGCCCTACTGTCACACCCGGGAGGATCGTGACGTTGGCGGCAAGCCAGGCGCCACGGGCGATGTGTACTGGCTTGCGTACGTCGTCGCGCAGAGCAAGCGGGAGAGAAGGGTCGCCATTCAAGTCGTGCGACTGGCTGTAGATGGTCACGCCGGGACCTATGAGCACCCAGTCATCAATCGTCACCCCACCACCCGCATTGATGAAGCAGCCCCGGTTGATGCCCACCGAGTTGCCGAAGCGGATGCGGTCGGGATACTCGGCCCAGAAGCCTTCAGCGATGAACACGTCCGGACCGCGCGAACCGAAGCCGTAGAGGCGGACCCTGAGCGCGCTTCCCAGGCGGCCGGGAGTGCCCGCAAGCCAGCACTTCAGCCATCGCTTGATCTCCCACGCCACGGACCACCCCGAGCGCCGAGCCCAATCCGCGCGCATATCGGGCGCTTCTACCGGCACCTCGAATCACCGCACCTTCATCCGACGCTTTGATAGTCCCTGCTCGTACAAGCTAGTACAGTACCAAGTCGCAGACCACTCGTCGTAGAGAAGCGGCACCGCTGCTCGCCGTTGCCTGCACTACCCTCTCTCGCGATTAGCGAGTAGATTGTTGAGACTATGGCCACACGCAAAGATACACGGTGTGCTCCGGACGGCCGGGCGTCCGACGCAGGCGAAGGGCACCCTGCTCCGAGCCGCCTGTCCGTGGTCGGCTTCGCGCTGATCGTATATGTCGTCATCGACGGCTTCAGCCACGGCATGTTCGATCTGCAGATCATGCCTGCGGTCAGTCTCACAGCGCTTGCCACGTTCGCTGCGCTGACCCTCGCCATGATCGACGGGCGTGCGAACCGCTCGTTGCGTGCGCCATGGATGTATGGCACCGGCGCGGCCCTGACCCTGTTCGTCGGCTGTCTCGCACTGGCCGCGGCCCTCGGACACGGTGGGTTCGACCTGGGCTTCGTGAAGAACCTGGCACTGTTCACGGCGATCGTCGCACTCGTCAGGAGCCCGCGCCGCCTCTCGTGGCTGCTTGCCGTCGCCGGTGCGGCAGGGGTGCTCCAGGCCACACTGGGTATCCGGCAGGTCGTCCTCGCCCACGGGATCCCGGCGGGTGGTGTCACTGGCCTTCTGCCCAACCATGTCCAGTATGCGATGTACATGACGCTTTCGGTGATCGCGCTCGCTCCGTTCGTGCTCCGCACGTACGGGCTGCGGCGCGTGGCGATAGTCGCTGCAGAGGCGCTCATGCTCGGGGTCATCGTGGCGAGCCTCGCTCGCGGCGTACTGGTGGTGGCCGTCGTGTGTGCGCTGGTGTTCGTCCTGATCACGCTCAGATCCGTGGCGGCCCGCGTACTTGCCAGCGCGGGGACTCTTGCGCTCGCAGCCGGCGCACTCGTCGCCTCGGACCGTCTCGGGACGCTGATCAAGATACCGGCGGCGCTTGGTGACCCGGTGCGCCTGGACGCTCTGCTCTCCGGGCGGCTGCCGATGCTGCTGGCTGCGTGGAACATGTGGGCGGCACAGCCCGTCGTCGGCGTGGGATATGGTCGCTTCCCGGAGCTCTGGTCACACTACGTACCCCCGGGGATCGGCATACCTGGCGTGCTCCGCCTGGAGCTCGCTGCACACTCGACCTACCTGCAGATCGCAGCCGAGTTGGGCGTGGTCGGACTCGGGCTGTATATCTGGCTTCTCGCCAGCGGCCTTCGTGATGCCGCGCTGGCCCGGCGCGGCTTCAAACGCTCCGCTGAGGCGACAGGCTCCTGGATGGCCGCCGCGATCCTCGTCGGCCTACTGGCCGTTACCCTCCACGGAGTGCTCGACAACACCGGCTGGCACGACCGCGTCTTGTACATCCTCCTAGCGCTCTCGGTCGCTGCACGCGGTCTCGCACCCGAAGGCATGCCCCGTCTCACTGGGGAAGCCACGTGAGCCTCGTCCGCAAAGTGGTCACACTCGCGCTCGGCGAAGGTGCGGCGCGCGCCCTGGGCGTGGTCGTCTACGTGGTCATCGCCCGCGCGTTGGGCGTCGAGGGCTTCGGGGTCTTCTCATTCGCGATGGGAACCGCGCTGCTGGCGTCAGTGGTGATCGACATGGGGCAGAACCCGCATCTCGGTCGAACCGTGTCGCGCGGCGGTGCCGATGAGTCGCACGTGTTCGCGCGGGTGACCGTGAACAAGCTGCTGTCCGGCACGGTGATCGTCATGGCCGTCTTCGCCGGGATGACGCTGTTCGACCTTCCCGAAACGACCGTGTACGCTACCGTGCTCATGATCGTCTGGGGCATGGTGCTCACGGTGCTTGACGGCATGCGCGCGCTCCTTCGGGCGCTCGGTCGTATGGGCGCCGACAGCCTCATCAACGCCCTTGAGTCGACGGGACGCCTCGTGGCAGTCCTCATCTCCGCGTGGCTCGGTGCCGGAGTCGTCGGCTTCACAGTCGCGTTCGTTGCCGAGATCACGGTCGCGGTGGTCCTTGTCACGGCCCTGATCTCGCGCAGTGTGCGCCTCCTCCCCACGGCCGCCGAGTGGGCTGCCAACGCCTCCTTCGCCAAGGAGGCCGTCGGGCTCGGGCTCGTGAACATCGCCTCGTCCGGCTTCTATCGGCTCGACCAGGTGTTCGTGCTGCCACTCGCGGGGGAGGCGGCCTCCGGGTTGTATGGTGCCGCGGCGCGCGTGGTCTTTACCGCAACGGTGGTATCCACGCTGATCACGCAAGCGGCATACCCGGCGCTCGTGCGCGCAAGCAGTGACGACGCCGCGTTCCGTGCTGAGATGCGCCGGGCGCTCGCACTCGCGGTCGGAGCGGCGGCGTTGATCAGCGTGTCGATCATGGTGCTTGCCGAGCCGATCCTCTCGCTGCTCTACGGACCCGAATACCTCGAGGCCGCCGTGGTGATGCGCGTGCTCTCGGGTGTGATACTGTTCAACGCGGTCACGGCGGTCAGCATGCACTCGGCGAGCGCCCAGCATCGCGAGCGGCTGGTGCTCCCACGGATACTGACGCTCACCATACTGACGGTGATCGCGAACGTTTTGCTCATCCCCCGTTATGGCGCGCTGGCGTGTGCCTGGATCAGCGTCGTGGGCGAAGTGTTCCTCGCCGGAAGCATGCTGCTCATCTCGCGCGATAGACTCTTGCCACAGCGTCCTGCGCCAGCGGAGGGATAGTCGTGCTCATCGCAGACTCCCACGAGTTCATCGAACTCTATCGGGGCGACAAGGACATCCGCGTCGGCATCGAGATGGTGCACCTCCGTGATGATGTCCGGTTCGCCTCCCTTGCGCCGGACAGGCTCAGTCCCACGGACCGCGATCGTTTCGGCGCCACGTTCGTCCACGAAGTCGGCCTCCCGGCGCTACCGGAGCGCATGGAGGTCCGGCTGCTGCCATCGGTCTCCCTGCGCTTCTCCCGTCGCGAGAGTGGAGGGATAGTCTCCTTCATGCCGGGCTACGGGCGTGAGCTTCGGCGGCTCCGCCCGGATGTGATCATCGAGAACCCGTTTTCGTGGTTGACGCCACGCAGCTTCCAGACCCACCGTGCATCGCGCGCGCTCGGTTCACCGGTCGTCTACTACGACCCAGGAGACGACATCCCCATCTCGAGAGCACACCGGATCATGGCGGTCTGGGAGCGACGGATCGTCAACCATGCGAGTGCGATCATCACGTTCAACGAGGCCGGAAGCCTCCGCTTCCAGCGCAAGTACGACTACCCGGCAGAACGCATCCACGTCATTCCCAAGCCGGTGGATGTGCCGAGATTCCGCTACACGGGCGACATCTCCGGTCTTCGAGCCTCCTTCGGCGCCGACACGGATACGCTGGTCGTGGGTTATCTGGGAAGGCTCGCCCGCTACAAGGGGAGCGCTCATCTGCTCGACGTAGCTCGCAGCATGGGCTCAGATCAGGACCTCGCGCGGAAGGTACGCTTCGTCTTCGTAGGTGCCGCCCTGAGTTCCGAGGAGAGCGACGCCGACTACCGACTGGCGAACACCCATGTGACCGGTATGGTGCCGAACACCGAGGTACCGAAGTACCTTGCGGCGTGCGACGTCGTGGTGCTGCCGGACCTCACCTCCCCCGGAGGATTCTCGACCGCTGCAGCCGAGGCCATGGCCGCCGGCAAGTGCATGATCGTTGGCGTGGGGTCGCGTACGGACTTCCTGCCGCTCGTCGATCGGGAGAATGCGCTGCTCGTCGAACCACGCTCACCCGAGGCGATCGAAGCCGCCGTGCGGACACTCGTCACCGATCCAGGGCTGCGGGCGCGCGTCGCCGCAGCTGTTGGGGAATATGCCGCGCGGAATATGGACTATCCGGTGGTCGCGTCGCACTACCTGGAGATCCTTGATGCGGTGTGTGCAGACAGCCACGGTCGAAGTGCGCGGTCGCGTACATGACTCAGTCGGCATAAGCCGATATCCTGGCAGCCATGGATACCCTTACACTCCGCGACCCGCGGGTGCTGGCGACGCTGGTCATCGCCTCGGCGCTCGTCGGCCTCGCCTCTGCGGCCTCGCCGCTCATCGCCCTCGCGGCGCTCGTTGTCGTGGCCGCACTGGCGTTGGCCTGGACGAGCCCTCCCCTATACGTGACAGCGCTGATCGCCCTCTCCCCGCTCTTCGACGTGGGAGTCGTCAGCATCGGCCCTGTGGATGTGCAGTTCATGGAGATGGGCTGGTTCCTCGCGTTCGCGGTCCTGGTCCTCCGAACGCTGCTCGCCCGGCCCGCGGGATTGAGCAAGGTCCCTCTCTGGGCTATCGCGTTACCTTCTGCGCTCGTGCTATGGGAAGCGGCCACCGCACTTACCTCGGTGATCCCGATGCGCTCGTTCATCGAGGCGGCGCAGACTGGCTATCTTGCCGCGGTGATGATCGTGACCGCCGCGGTCGTGGGCGCGCTCGATCGACACGGGCGCATGCGGCTGGCTCTCACATCGGCATGGAGCTTCCTTGCCATCTTCGGGGTCTCGATGTTCTGGCACTACATCCTGGAGGCGGCGTTCCCGCGGATCATCATCGGCTCGGCCGGGGTGGATATCGCCGGTGGGCTCATCAAGGTACAGGCGGCCGGCGAGGCCGCCCTGACGCTCGAGCGCTTCGGCCTGGTCAACATCGGTCCCGTCGCTTCTGCGGTCGTGTTCATCATCGCGCTCGTGCTCGCGGTCGCCGCATTGCTCGATACGCATGCCGAACGCTACCAGCTGCTGTCCCTTGCAGTCGCGGCCTGTGCCGGCCTCGGCCTGGTGCTGACCTACTCGCGCGCCGGCTGGGTCGTAGGCGCCGCGATGATCTGGTTGCTCGGCGTCAAGCTCGGGCCCCGGCGAATGCTGATCCTTACACTCGCTCTCGCGGCTCTGGCCGGAGTCGCAGCGATGCAACCGGCCGTGGCAGCCCGGCTCCAGGAGTTCACGGACATGAGCGAGGGCTCATTTGCCGTCCACGTGAGGATGTGGGTCACCGCGATCTGGATGACAGTGTCCCGGCCGCTCACGGGGTGGGGCCCCGGTTCGTTCAAGGAGATCGCCCCGTCACTCGGGATCGGCACGGAGTACTGGCCCTGGATGGCAAACCAGGACACGCACAACTGGGTGCTGCAAGCGTCCTCCGAGTCGGGCATCATCGGCGCGGGCATCCTGGTCGCCCTCGTGCTTGCACTGCTTGGCACCACCGTGCGCACCGCGTTCCGCCGACACGGGCTGCTCGCATATGGTCCCTGGGTAGCCGCCATTTCGGTGATACTGATGAACCTGACGCTCAACACGTTCCGAACCGAGGTGACCTGGGTCATATTCGGGGTCCTCCTCGCGACGATCCTATGGAAGGACGCCGACGAATCGGTGCCTTCGAGGGGTGGGGATAGGTAGATGGAAGGTCTGATCGCTGTCACGTACCGCTGCAATGCCCACTGCCACATGTGCAACACGTGGCAGTTCCCGAGCGACCCGTCCGAGGAGCTCACGCCAGCCGACCTTGCGACGCTTCCGCACTTGAAGTTCGCCAACATCACCGGTGGGGAGCCCTTCCTGCGCGACGATCTCGCCGAGATCGTGGAGGTCGTGCGCTCCAAAGCCGACCGGGTGGTAATCTCTACCAACGGCTACTACACCGACCGTATCCTGGCACTCGCCCGGCGTTATCCCGATCTGGGCTTCCGTGTGAGCATCGAGGGACTTCCCGCGGCGAACGACGAACTGCGCGGCATCAAAGACGGTTTCGACCACGGGCTGCGCACGCTGCTCGAGCTGCGCGCTCTCGGCGTCAAGGACATCGGGTTCGGCATCACACTCTCAGACCGCAATGCGGACGACCTGCTCGAGCTCTACGGTCTTGCGGAGGCGATGGGCCTCGAATTCGCGACCGCGGCGATGCACAACACGTACTACTTCCATAAGTTCGACAACGGGTTCGAGGATGCGGAGCGCATCGCCGGTAACCTCGAGGAGCTCTCACGACGACTGCTGAGGACCAGCCGACCGAAGAACTGGTTCCGCGCATGGTTCAATCTGGGTCTGGCAAACTACGTGCGCGGCGGAGATCGCTTGCTGCCCTGCGACATGGGTACAGACATCTTCTTCGTCGACCCGTTCGGCCGGATCATGCCCTGCAACGCGATGGATGCGCCGATGGGCTCGCTCAAGACGCAGACGTTCGAGGAGATCTGGAACAGCCCCGAGGCCGCTGCGGTACGCGAAAGAGTCCGCTGTTGCGACCAACGGTGCTGGATGATCGGGTCGGCGTCGCCCGCGATGAAGAAACACATCTCGGTGCCGGCGAAGTGGGTGGCCAAGGCCAAGCTCACCGGCTCGCTTCCTCCCGTCACGGGTCTTCCCTCCGCGTGCAGTACCGATGAACGCTAAGCCGCGCGCACTCGTACGCCTGGTGCGGCGCATCAAGCGGGACGATGCGTTCGACATCGACCCGGCGATCGGCGCAGGCTCACTCGTGAGCCTGCTCTGCCGTAGGGGGTTCATGGCGCTGCGTGGGCTGGTGCTCGCGCTACGCAGCCGCTCGTTCGTCGCGCCGGTCTTCGTCGGCCGCGGCGTGGTCGTCACCGATGCCGCTCGCCTCCGGCTCTCGCCCGGTGTGACGATTGGAGACTACTGCCGGCTCGACTGCACCGGTAGGCTCGGCATCTCACTGGGACGGGGTGTCACGTTGAGGCGCGGCACGCACATCGAAGTGACGAGTGTGCTGCGTCAGGTCGCAGAGGGCTGCGTACTCGCGGACCGGGTGGGTGTGAGCGAGGGCTGCTTCATCGGCGCCAAGGGCCTGGTCCGTATCGGTGAGGATACGATCATCGGACCGCACGCGGTGATCGTCGCCGAGAACCACGTGTTCACCGATCCCGAGGTGCCGGTGCGCCAGCAGGGCGTCACGCGCGAGGGCATCGAGATCGGGCGAGACTGCTGGATCGGGGGTGGCGCGAAGGTGCTCGACGGTGTACGTGTGGGCGACCACGCGGTGATCGGAGCCGGCGCCGTGGTGACTCACGATGTGGCGCCGCTCGCTGTCGCCGTCGGCGTACCGGCGAGGGTGGTACAGCACAGAGGGGCGGACACGACCGGGTGAAGATCCTTGTCGTCAACAAGTTCGGCTTCGTGCGCGGAGGTCTCGAACGTGTGATGTTCGAAGATATCCGCAAGCTGCGCGACCTCGGCCACGAAGTCGAGCTTCTCGCAACAGCTCACCCTGAGAACCTCCCCGCTCGCTTCGCCGAATGGTTCCCTCCGTATCACGAGATCGGCGTCGGCTCGGCAGGTGGAGCGTCCGCTGTGCGCGACATGTTCTTCAACCGCGATGCGGCTGCGGCGATGACCACTGTGCTCACCGAATTCCAGCCGGACGTCGCTCACTTCCATGGCATCCACAGGCACCTCTCCCCGAGTGTGTTGTTCGCGGCGCGTGCGCAGGGCGTGCCCACGGTACTCACTGCCCATGACTTCTTCTGTGTCTGTCCGGCCAACATCTTGCTCCGCGGCGGGAGCGTGCCCTGTCACCCGCGCAGCTGCGGCAACCGGCTCTACGGTGCCGCGATCACCAACCGCTGTGTACAGCACTCGTTCGCACGGAGCGCGCTCGCCGGACTCGAGCTGAGCTACCAGCGGATCCGCCGTTCGTACGAGCGAGGTGTCGATCGGTTCATCGCGCCGAGCTCGTTCCTCGCAGACGTGCTCGTCGAGGGCGGTTTCGACGGCAAGCAGGTAACGGTGGTGCCCAACGGTGTCGAGCCCGTGGGCACGGCCACGGTGCCTGCACCCCGGCGCTCCGCGTTCCTGTTCGCGGGACGCCTCTCGGCCGAAAAGGGCGTCGCGCACGGCATCGAAGCTGCTCGGCGTGCAGGCGTGGAGCTGGATGTCGCTGGCGACGGTCCGCTCGCGGGAGAACTCGCTGCGGCAGACGGCATCCGGCTGCATGGTCATCTCGAACCCGCAGGCGTATCGGCACTGTGCGCGCGCGCCCGCGCCATGGTGGTCCCATCGATAGGGTACGAGAACGCACCGATGACCGTACTGGAGGCGATGGCTGCCGGCACGCCGGTGATCGCTTCCGCGGTCGGCGGCATCCCCGAGCAGATCGAGAACGGCGTGCACGGTCTTCTCGTGCCACCGGGAGACGTGGACGCGCTCTCCACGGCCATGCGCCGTCTTGCAACCGATGACGCACTCGTCGCACGCCTCGGGGCGGCCGCGCGTGAGCGCGCCGAGCGTGCGTTCTCCGCCGCCCGGCACATCGAGCGGCTGCTGGACGTCTACCGAACCGTTGGAGCACCGTCATGAGGATCGCGATGATCGGGCAGAAGGGCATCCCGGCCACCTGGGGCGGTGTCGAGCGGCACGTCGAGGAGCTCTCGGCGCGCCTGGCGGCCCGTGGCCACGAGGTGGTCGTGTACACACGCCCCAGCTACACCGACCGTTCGCTTCTGGAGCACCGCGGCGTGCGTCTGCGCTCGCTGCCTACGATCGGGACGAAGCACCTCGAAGCGATCGTTCACTGCGCGCTGAGCACTCTGGACAGCTGGGGTGGCCGCTTCGACATCGTCCACTACCACGCGATCGGACCGACACTGACGGCCCCGCTCGCCCGACTGCGCGGCTTTGGCGTCGTCGCCACCGTGCACGGGCGCGACTGGAAGCGCGAGAAGTGGGGACTTGTGGGCCGCAGCGCACTGCGGCTCGGCGAGTGGACCGCTACGCACGTACCCCACGCGACGATATCGGTGTCCGAGAGCCTGGCCGAGGAGTACGCGCGCGAGGGACACCGCGTCGACTTCATACCCAACGGCGTCTCGATTCCCGAAGGACAGGACACCTCGATCCTCGACGAGCTCGGTCTCAAGGACGAGCCGTACGTGCTCTTCGCAGGCCGTATCGTGCCCGAGAAGGGATCCCACTATCTGATCGATGCGTGGCAGCGGATCGGCAGACCGGTCAAGCTCGTCATCGCGGGCGATACAAGCTACTCCGACGACTACGTCGCGCGCGTGCGCTCTGCCGCCGAAGACGGCGTCATCTTCCCCGGCTTCGTCTTCGGTGAACGGCTGGCCGCGTTGTTCCGTAACGCCACCCTGTTCGTGCTGCCATCCGACCTGGAGGGCTACCCTATCGTCCTCCTCGAAGCGCTCGCGTTCGGAGCCCCCGTGCTTGCAAGTGACATCCCGCCCAACGTCGAGATCCTCGGTCGAGACGGCAGGTTCTTCAGCGCAGGCGACACCGGCGACCTTGCCGAGAGGCTGACAGCCTGTCTTGAGCATGCCGAAGAGTTCAAGCGAGCGGCCGATGCCGCACGGCACGACGCGATCACGGCACACGATTGGGACCTGGTGACAGAGCGCACCCTGGTGGTCTACGAGAAGGTCCTGCGCCGCTAGCATCCCTCTGATACCCGGTGGATAGCTGTAGAATGTCTATTGTCACGTGGACGAGGGAGGGACCCGACACTGCACGATCGGCGGATAACCGCGTTGCTCGTCGGCATCGACGCCTTCGCGCTCGTCATCTCAGGACTCGTTGTCGCGTGGGTGCGCTTCGGCACACCTGACTCAGCGGTCGCCATCGACGTCGACTTCCCGCTCCGATACTGGCAGGTCGCTCTGGGCGTGAGCTTGCTGTGGCTCATCGTCCTATGGGTCGAGGGTCTCCACAGCCTGGAGCGGCTGGCCTGGGATCTCGTACAGGTCTCTCGTGTCGCTCGTGGCCTCGCCCTCGGTCTGCTCGTGGTCATCCTGCTCACGTTCGCGCTCAAGCTGCCCGGTCTCTCACGTGCCTGGCTGACACTCACGTGGCTGACGAGCATCGTCCTCGTCTCACTCGGGCGGTGGATGCTGCAACACTGGCTCGCGCGACAACACCGGCGCGGGGCGATGGCGCATCGCACCCTCGTCATCGGTGATAACGCCGAGGCACGTCGGATCGTCGATGTGCTGAGCGCGAGCGACCTCCATGGCCTGCAGCCGATCGGGTACGTCACGCACGATGGCTCGGCCGCCACCGAAGGATTCTCCGGACTTCCGGTGCTGGGTCCTGCAGCTCAGGTACGGTCGATCATCGAGAGTGCCGACGTCGAAGCCGTCATAATCGCCTCCTCGGCGTTCGAGCATGACGAAATCGCGCGCATGATCGCCGACCTGAGGTGCGCGCCCGTGCGCACACACATCTCGTCCGGGCTCTTCGAGGTGCTCACATCACGCGTGATGGTCCACGAAATCGCCGGGGTGCCGCTCATCACGATCACGACCATCGGTTTCACCCCTGCTCGTCGCGCCCTCAAGCGGGTGTTCGACATCGTGGTGGCGGGATCCATCGTACTTCTCGGCCTACCCGTGTGGCTTCTTATCGCCGTGCTGGTCAAGTCCACGTCGAAAGGCCCGGTGTTCTACGTCCAGCCGCGCGTCGGCATCGACGGCAGGCTGTTCGGCATGTTCAAGTTCCGCTCGATGATCGAGGGCGCCGACGCGATGCTCGAGGAGCTCGCGGACCAGAACGAGGCAGAGGGACCGCTGTTCAAGATCAAAGACGATCCGCGCATCACCCCGATCGGCCGGGTCATGCGCAAGCACTCGATCGATGAGTTCCCGCAGCTGATCAACGTATTGCGCGGCGAGATGAGCCTCGTGGGGCCGCGTCCCCCCCTTCCATGCGAGACAGAGGAGTACGATGCCTACCACTGGCGGCGCCTCGAGGTGCCACCGGGGATGACCGGCCTCTGGCAGGTCTCCGGCCGCTCGGAACTCAGCTTCGAGGAGATGGTACGGCTCGACCTCTTCTACATCGAGAATTGGTCGGTAGGATTCGATATCTCGCTGATGCTGCGCACGATCCCGGCGGTCCTCATGCCACACGGCGCCTACTGAGCGGTGGCGAACACCTCGCACGTCGGCCTACAGACGCCCCACCTGTGTGTCGGCTAGAATGGGCCGAGTATCTCGTTGGGTATTGATAGAGGGAGTACAACATGGGTCTCGCTGAGTTCGTGGGCATGCTGTCGCGTCGGTGGCTGCTGATCGTGCTTGCTGGCGTGGTAGCCGCCGCGGCCGCGTTCATCGTGGGCGGCCACTCCGCAGCGCCGCTCTACAGTCCTCAGGCCGAGGTGCTCGTCCGCGAGGGTCTGAGCGATGCCGTCGTGCGGATGTTGCCCTCCTACATGCGCGACTTCAACCGCGACTGGAACACCCGCGTGGCCGGGCTGCAGTCGGTGACCACCGCGGAAGCCGCGATCGAGGCCGGCGGTTTCACGCTCGAGCCGGCCGGGCTTGCCGATCGGGTCCAAGTGAGCACTGACGGCTCGACCGGCTTCGTCACCGTGAGTGTGAGCGACACCGATCCGCAGATTGCCGCCAGCCTCACCAACGCGATAACCGCCGCATACGCGACGAGCGCACGCGCGGACCAGGAGGCCGCACTCGGTACCGCGATCGCTGCCGCCGAAGAACGGCTGGCGGCGGCAGCCGAGCGGATCGTGAAACTCAACTCCACGCTCACCGGGAATCCCGACGACTATCCCGGTGATGCGGCGTACAGCAACGCAGCGGCCGTTCTGGATTCGCTCACCCTGGGCGCGGCCACACAGGTCGACCCCGTGGTCATCGTGAGTGAAGCCACGGCTCCTACGGCAGCGGCAACAGGCGGTGTGAGTGACCGGCTGAAGACCGTCCTGTTCGGCCTTCTCGCAGGCCTGGCCCTCGGCGTGGTGTTCGCGCTCGTCCTCGAGTACCTGAACCGATCGCGCAACGCCGGTCCCGTGACTACCGTCTGAGAGAAGTCCCTGCCCCGTCAGAGGCGCGCAGAGTGCCTGAGCCGCCGCCGGGCCGGTGGCTCGAGTCGTTCTGAAGTGCCCCCGCGCAGATCTCCATAGCGCGCCCGGCGTCCCGGAGCACGCCCGGCAGTGCCAGACGGACCGTTTTCCGCAAGTCCTGCCGCTGCGCCCAGGCGCGCTCGACCATCTCGACGAGCTTCTCCGGTTCGTCGATGCGCAGCACCCACGCGCCCGATCCGAAGTGCTCCAACAGTCCACCGACCTTCTCCTGACTCGCGACGCCGACCACCGGCACACCCTGTGCAAGTGCGAGCACGCCCGCGTGTGCGCGTGATGTGACGAGCAACTCGCACGCGGCGATGTCGGTCGAGAACCGCTCAGGATCATGCGTCCACTCGGCACACGAGCAGCGGTCGACGTACCCGGCCGCCCACAGCCGCTCCCGCATGCGCTCGGCTGTCGATACATCATCCATGGTGTTCGGGCCGATCGCCTTGCTTGCGCTGTAGAGCCGCACGTGGTTGGCGGGATCGCGTTCAAGATGCGCCTTCGCGACGCGGAACATCGCCTCCGTGTACGCGTCGTGCACAGCGCCGTCTCCACCCGGGTAGGCGCCGCGGCCGAGCAGAGCGAGCCCGAGCAACCCCGGTCGTGGGTCCACGCCTACGTGAGGAACCGTCAGAACGGCAACGTCCGGACAGACCCGCAGCTTCTCTTCAGGGATGCCGAGCCCGCGCACGCGACGGGCCGAAGGTTCATCGCGAGCGATGAACACCGAAGCGATCCGCAGTGCGCGCCGAAGCAGGAACCGCGAAAGGGGCCACTCGGCAGGGCCGAAACTCTGCGAGAAGAACACGAGCGGAACACCGGCCGCCCGCGCGGCGCGGTACTCGAGCTGGATGGCGGGGTACTGACGCCGGTACTCGTCACCCAGGTAGCCCCCGCCACATGCGAGTACGAGATCGGCCTCCAGGTAAGGCGCCAGAGCCTCAACCGCATCCGTGCTCAAGCGACGCGACGTCACCGCCCTTTCGAATCGCGACCGATCGCCACCCGTTGCGTGCCAGACGCGAAGCAGGAGGGGCGCTGTGCGCACCAGCCATGCCAGGCGCCGATGCATGCTGCCCATCCGCCCCCACTGTATGGGATGGTGGTTCGCCTCCAGGCCGAGCAATGATTCGAAGGAATCGGGGTCGGTCGCGCCGAAGACAACGCGCGTGTCCACTCCGAAGACGCGTCTGGCCTCGGTCTGCATGGCGAGGGCAATCGCGCCATCTCCGATGTTGGCAGGCGAGTAGGCGCGGATGATCAGAATGGTGCGCGGGTCGTGCGGCACGTGTCCCCCCGGGGATTCCTGGTTCGATGGTAGCAGAGAGCGGCCCGCAAGCATCGAGAGCACACGATTCGGCCTCTTGCTCTCTCGAGGGCACTGCGCGACTGTGGATGCAAACCCATCATCGGAGACCGCGACGTGAGTACGGAGCGCATCATCGCCGACGACGTCCACCTCAGCGACCGGTACACGCTCGAGGTGCACTTCTCATATCCGCGGCACTTGTCGCGGTTCTTCTTCGAGGACCACTTCCGCGCCCGGTACTCCGTGCCGATCGACGCGGTACCCGAGTCTCTGCTCACGATCCCCTTCCTCGCCGCCGTGTTGCCGTTCGCGTGGCTCTTCGACGTCAGCGTCGAGGTCGGTGCCGTGGATGAGGTGTTCGCCGGGTCTGTCCCACGGGTGCAGGCCGGCTTTCAGGCCCTCTACCCGGCGCTGTCGTTCGGTGGTGGGGTCGATGCACGTGAGATCGAAGCATCCCCGGTGCACCGCGGCAAGCGCTCCGCGATGCTGTTCAGTGGCGGTCTCGACTCGATCACCACCTACGCACTCCATGCCGAAGAACACCCTGTGCTCATCACCTTCGGCAACACCGCGGTTGACCTACAGCCCGACGAGACCTGGTCGGCAGTCCTCCACGATGTGCAGGAGTTCGCACGAGTGAGCGGCACGACGAGCGTGTACGTGCTTTCCAACACGCGACGGATGTTCAATGCGCGCGCCCTCGATGCCGCGTTCCGACACGCAGTCACCGACTGGTGGGGCGGGATCCAGCACGGTTTCGGAATGGCTGGCCTGACCGCGCCCCCCTCGAGCTCGATGGGTCTGTCGACGCTGTACATCGCCTCAACCCTCAAGCGTTCGATGCCGTACCCGTGGGGGTCTGACCCGCTGATAGACGATGAGATCGAGTGGTCGGGAATGCAGGTACGCCACGACGCCTACGACCTCAGCCGACACGAGAAGATCGCTGTCTTCGGTCGATACCGCGAAGAACGCGGAGACGACCTCACCCTGCGTGTCTGCAACCATGTCCACGGCTCTGAGCGCAACTGCGGACGATGTGAGAAGTGCTGCCGGACGATGACGGGCCTCGTTCTGAGCGGCATAGACCCCGGGCAAGTCGGCTTCCCGCCGCTTTCGCACACTCACGTCGCACGACAGCTGCGGCGGGGAGCATGGGGGCTTCCACGCGGGACGACCTCGTACTGGACCGACCTGCAGTGCCTCGCCTCGGTCAGGCTGTGCGACAGCCCGCCGGACCCCGTCATCTCCGCCCACCGTGAATACCTGGAGTGGCTCACCGGAGCCGACTTCGCCGAGTTGCGCCGACTCGCTCAGCGCAACCGCCGTCGTAGCGTCAGATTCCTCGCCGGGCTTCTCCCCAGGGGCCTCACTCGCGTGCTCGAGCAGACAAGGCGAGCCCTCGGGCGGACCTGACCGGGGCTCGGATCCACACGTTGGCACCGGTGCTCAGCCGTGCCTCCGCAAACGCAGCGGCCCCATCCTGACTCGGGTGGGACCGCTGATCTGTGCCTATGGTGCGGGTGAAAGGAGTTGAACCTTCACGGGGTTGCCCCCACATGGACCTGAACCATGCGCGTCTGCCATTCCGCCACACC
>JAFGAG010000060.1 GCA_016933785.1 Coriobacteriia bacterium
CCGAGGAGGAACGTCATCGGCTCGATCACCGTGTCCAGACCGACGCTCACGTCGGGGCCGATCCACACGAGCCCCGGGTCGGTCATCGTGACACCCGCGAGCATGTGCCGTTCGTTGATACGGCGCTGGAGCACACCTGCCGCCTCGGCGAGCTGCACCCGGCTGTTGACGCCGAGCATCTCGTCAGGGTCGGTGGCCTCGACGGCCACGACACCGATCCCCTCGGTACGGAAGAGCGCGACCATGTCGGTGAGGTAGTACTCGCCCTGGGCGTTGTCGTTGCGCAAGCTCCGAAGATGCGCGAAGAGCATCTCGATATCGAAGCAGTAGGTGCTCGTGTTGACCTCGTCGATGCCACGCTGGTCCGGAGCAAGATCCTTGTCTTCGACGATCCCGAGCACGGAACCGTCCTCCGCCCGCACGATGCGCCCGTAGCCGGACGGATCGGCAAGTCGAGCGGTGAGCAGTGAGCACGCCGCGCCAACCTCCTCGCGGCTCCTGATGAGCTCTGCGAGGGTCTCAGGCGTGAGAAGTGGGCAGTCCCCTGCGACGACGAGCAGCGAGCCTGTGGCGCCGCGCAGCGCATCTTCTGCGCACATGACCGCGTGACCCGTACCCAGCCGCTGCTCCTGCCGGGCGAACGCGACGCCCTCGACGATGGACTCGACAGCATCGGCCTTGTGGCCGGTCACCACCACGACACGGTCACAGCCCGCCTCGCGCGTGGCCCGTATGGCGTACTCCACCATCGGCAGGCCAAGGATGCGGTGGGCCACCTTGGGGAGCGAGGACCTCATCCTGGTGCCCTCGCCCGCCGCAAGGATCAGGGCGGTCGCGCTCATCGATGCTCCTTCAGATCGGGGTCTTGCGCCCCGCTCGATCGGCATGGCTGGGGCGGTAGGATTCGAACCTACGAATGTCGGCTCCAAAGGCCGATGCCTTACCGCTTGGCGACGCCCCAAGGACGCCCGCTGGCGGGCTCCCATAAGCGCAGGGAGTATACCACAGCACCCGCCGCCGGAGACTGCTGCGGACATAGCGGGTGGTGGTCTCAGATACCGGTGTGATGGGGTGCCTAGAAGGCTCCGGCGCCGAGCGCGGCCTCTGCGAACGCGTTGATACCGCCTTCGGCCTGGAACTCCTCGAGAACGGCATCCTGGATGCGCTGGCGGGCATCGGCGTTGATCGGATGACAGATGTCGCGGAACTCTCCGCTCGGAAGTTTGCGCGACGGCATCGCGACGAAGAGCCCTTTGTCGCCATTGACGACGCGCAGGTCGTGGACGACGAACATGTCGTCTATGACGATGCTCGCGATCGCGCAGACCTTGTTCATCGCGACCGGTCGAAGTGTGACTTTTGTGATGTCCATAGTGCCCCCTGCAGGTGTCCATTGCCCCTGGCTGCGTACTTCGACGCACATAGGCCCATACCTTCACTCAAGGAAACGTAAGAATGAGGCGGAGCCCGATCGGAAGGGCGGGCAGTGCGACGTCAGAGCGGCTTTGCCACACACCCGGAGGGGCTGAAGCGCGTGGCAGAGGCCCAGAACCCCGCCCCGTTCGCGGCGCTCGCGCACAGCAGGGCATCATGCGGATCGGTGAAGATGCCAAAGACCGCCGAACCGCTCCCGGACATCTCGACACCGAGCACCCCGGCGGCCGACCGCACCACCGCGAGCGCATCACCGATCGCCGGGACGAGGCCAAGCGACGATGGCGTCATCGCGTTGTAGAGCGCGCCGGCCACAGCGCGGGTGTCACCCGTGCGGAGCGCAGCCTCCAGCACGTCCGGGTCTGACGCGGCGGCGCGTGGAAGCGCATCGAACGCGCGATACGCCGCTGCCGTGGGTACCGGATCCACCGGACGGACGACGGTGACCGGTGCGTCGAGCGGCGGGAGTGGGTACGCGAGTATGTCGCCGCGGCCGGTCAGACGGGCGGCGCCACCGGTGAGGAAGAAGGGCGCGTCGACGCCAAGCGCACGGGCCACCTCGCGCAGGGCCGGCTGGCCGTGGTCGATGCCCCACAGTTCTGCGAGACCGACGATGACCGCGGCCGCATCGGCGCTCGCACCACCGAGCCCGGCGCCGGTGGGGATGCGCTTCTCGACGGAGATTGCGACGCCGAGCTCGCGCCCGAAGCGCTGTGCCATCGCCTGTGCCGCGCGGTATGCCAGGTTGGATCCGGACGGAAGGTCAAGGTCCGGCGTGCAGGTGAATGTCAGGTCAGCGGCCGGGCGGATCGTCACCTCGTCGGCAAGAGCGAGCGTATGCATCACGGTCTCGACCGGATGGTAGCCGTCAGCGCCGAGCGGACCGACGGCGAGATGGAGATTGACCTTGGCGGGCGCGCTGATGCGGAGTGCCGCGTATGTCATCGTGGTTCCCCAACGCGCGGCGCGCGGGGAATGGGACCCCGCGCGCCGTGATGTTGCGTTGTCATCGATCCTCTAGTTGAGCCAGGGGAAGATGCACTCGCCGGTATCGCAGTCCGTCAGCTCGACGGTGCCAGTGAGGATGTCGACGTAGCTGTACGAGACCCGGGCGGTGCGGCCACGCTTCTCGTCGATCTTCAGTACGAACAGAGCGGGATGGGTCTGCTCGAGAACGCCCTCCCGCTCAAGGATCTTGGATCGACCCATGTTGGCCTTCAGCTTCATCCGCTCGCCCATCATGGATTCGAGGTCGGTACGTATACGACCGACCACCTGAACCTGATTCATGGTATCCATGCATCAACCTCCTCGAAGAGGCTCATTATACAGAAGAATGCCTCTTCGGACAACTCAGGAGCGAGCACCGAGCACTGCCCCAAGCTTGAGGAACCGCTCGATGTCGAGTGTCTCCGCACGTGCCGACGGGTCGATGCCTGCCTCTGCGAGAAGTGCCTCGGCGACGGCCGGAACCACGGCGAGACCCGCTGCGAGCGAGTTGCGGAGCGTCTTTCGACGCTGGGTGAACGCGGCATCAGCCGCGCGCGAGGCAGCCTCAAGCAGCCCGGCGTCATCTGTGCGGTCGTCGCGCACGAGCGTGATGACCGCTGAGTCCACCCGCGGCGGTGGCAGGAAGCACGATCGCGGGACGGGGAACCTGCCTGCCGCCCTCGCGTGAAGTCCCAGCTTGACGCTGTACGAACCGTACGCCTTGGTGCCCGGTCTGGCGGCCATGCGGTCGGCTACCTCGGCCTGTACCATCACGACCGCACGCTCGAGCGAGGGAAGCTCCTGGAAGAAGCGGAGGACGACGGTCGCCGCCACGGCATACGGAAGGTTGGCCACGAGCGCGCGCGGCGACGCGCCGCCAAGGCTGAGCGCACCCACCGGCACCGTCACGGCATCGGCGTGGACGACGGTGAGTCGGCCGCGCTCGTCTGCGAGTTCCGCCAGCACCGGCAGCAGCCGGTCGTCGTACTCAACGGCCACGACCTCGGCCCCGGCGGAGAGCAGCGCGTCGGTCAGCGTGCCGATGCCCGGGCCGATCTCCAGCACGTGCTCACCCGGCTCAAGCGCCGCCGCTGCGACGATCCTCCCGACGATGTTGTCGTCGATGAGGAAGTGCTGCCCGAGCGCCTTGCGCGTGTGGAGGCCGTGCCGCTCGAGCACGGCGATGGTGGCCCGGGGATGAGCCAGCCTGGAATACGGCACGGGCGCGCTCCCTGTGCCCTAGTCGCCGAGGATCGTGACCGTGATCGTACGACGGCCCCATCCCATCGCGGTGGCATGAGCCACGGATGGGCCGCCCGACCAGTAGCAGACGTCGATCCTGGCACCCTTTATCGCACCACCGGTGTCAGCCGCGTACGCGTATCCGTAACCCGGCACGTAGAGTCTCGTTCCCAGCGGGATCACCGAGGGATCGACGGCGATGACGCCCCAGCCGGCAGGGATGCCGAGCATCGCGATCTTGCGCTCGATGACCGAAAGACCGCCGCAGCCGGGATCCCAGGGTGTGTACGCGGTCGCTACGACCTGCATCGTCTCGCCCGAGGCCGGAGCAGCCGCACCCGCATCGGCGCCGACCGGGACCTGTGACCTGCCTGCCACGCGCGGCACCCGGGGCGCCTGGGGCAGTGGACGCGGCTTGGTACCGACTTTGACGACCGCAGGCACCGGTGCCACCAGCACCTCCTCGGCCTTCACGGTGCGCGTGGTCTCGACATCGCCCTGCATGACGAGCTGATACACGCGGATGGCCCGGCCCTCGACACCTTCCTGCACGAGCGCGCGCTCGCCCACGAACCGCGTCGGATCGGGCTCCTCGACGGTCTCGAACGCCACGGAGGCATCTTCTTTGACCACACGTAGGAAGACGTCGGTGGCGGTGATGGTCATCTTCTCTGAGATCCGAACATCCATCGGCGGATCGACAGCCATGCCCGCCGACGGGTCGATACCGGCTGCGACGAGGGCGTCCGCGACAGTGGTGCCGATGACGTTGACCTCGACGGGAGTGCCGTTGCACTCGACGGTCACGGGGACGGCCTGGCGCACGACGATCTCGGTGCCGTCAGCGACCGGCTGCTCGGGAAGCGGGCTCACGAGGTCGCCCTCCTCGAGGTCGATGTCGACCTCCTGGAGCACGTCAGCGACGGTCTCGGCATCTGTCTTGTGATAGGCGACCCTGCCGTCGACGACGACGGTGACGCCTTTTTCGGCCCATGCGAACACCGTGAGCGTGCATGCTGTGACGACGACTGCGAGGAGCACTACTGCGATGTGATGGTTCTTCAGCAGGCGGGCCGGACGAACCGGCGTACGCATAGCAGCCTCTCGAGCGGTGACAGGTCAGTGTCGAAGCGCGACCTTCGCAGTATAGACCACGGGGCGGCGATGGTTCTACGCGCCGCGCAGCCACACCTGACGAACGGCATCCGTCACCCATCCAAAGCGGCGGTGTGCGAACGATGAGCGGCGGCTACTCCGCCTGTCGGCGCCGAACGGCATCGAGTGCGACGGCGCTGCCAAGCAACCGGGCGCCCCCGATCGCATGGGGCCGCGCCAACGCGTCCGTGGAAGCGTCGAGCCCGGTCACCTTGAGGACGTCGAGCACGTCGATCCCGAGGACCGCCAGCACGCTGCGCGTCGTCGCCTCGGCAGCATCGAACCCGTACGGGTCGCCGCCCGCCCTCGCGAGCACGACCGCCCCAGGGCGCCGTGGGGGGCGGGGCTGACCGAGAACGTGGGTGCGGGCCCAGTAGGGCTGCATGCGGTCGTAGAAGATCTTGAGGACCCCGGGGACGGTCGCGAAGTAGACCGGCGAAGCGACGATGATGCCGTCCGCCGCGTCGATCAGGGCGAACACGTCCCCCCACCCGTCCGGACGTATGCACTCCCCCGTGTCCGCACAGTCGTTGCAGCCCAGGCAGGGCCCGAGGCCGGCGTCAGCGGCCACGATGGTGCTCGTATGCGCGCCCGCCTCGGCGGCACCCTCGAGCGCAGCCGCAAGCAGCGCATCGCTGTTGCCGGACCGCCGCGGACTGCCCGCGATGCCGAGCACGAGCGGGGGGCTTGCGGTCGCCATCTCAGTGCCGCCGCTCATCGCGCGTGCTTCCGCCCGAAGAGCGCCCGCGCGTTGCCGAGCGCGGCTGTGGCCACCTCGGCGGGCGGCAGGCCCTTCACTTCGGCGATCGTGGCGGCGCTGAGCACCGAGAACGCAGGTTCGTTGGGTCGGCCGCGGTACGGATGCGGCGCCAGGAACGGGCAGTCGGTCTCCACGAGCAGCCGGTCAAGCGGCACGATCCGGGCGGCTTCGCGCAACAGGTCGGCCTTCTTGAAGGTCACGGGCCCGGCGAAGGAGATGAAGCAGCCGAGCTCCAGGAACCGCTCGGCCAGCTCGGGACCCTCGGTGAAGCAGTGGATGATGCAGCCCGCCTCCGGGACGCCGGTCTCGCCGAGGATCTCGAGCCCCTCCTCGTGCGCCTCACGCAGGTGGATCTCCACAGGGAGCCCGACCTCGCGTGCGAGCTCCAGGTGGCGCCGGAACCATGCGCGCTGATCGTCGCGGGGCGAGTGATCGTAGTGGTAATCGAGGCCGAGTTCGCCGAGGCCCCCGACCCGCGGATCGGCCGCAAGATCGCGCAGGCGCTCCAGCAGCGCATCGTCGCCGCCGCTCGCGTTGTGCGGATGCCATCCCGCGATGATCCGGACCTCGGGCACTTCCAGCCCCTCGCCGCGCAGGTGCTCCCCGGCGTGCTCCAGCCAGCCGGCGAGCCCATCGAGCGTGGCCTCGGGGCTCTCGGTCAGATCGACGACGGTGGCCACCAGCGCGATGCCTGCGCGTGCGGCGCGCACGAGCGCTCCGGTGGGATCGTCGAGCATCACGAGGTGCGCGTGCGCATCGACCGAGGGCGCGCCAAGGTCGGGTAGTGCGGGCAGCGATCCGACCACAACGTCCTCCTCTGATTGCGCACCGGCCGTGCGGCGCGCTTACGTCTCGTCGTAGATACGCGGGAAGAGCGACTCGCCCTTGGTCACGCGCGAACCCTCGGGCAGCCCGCCCCACTCGGCGGCGGCGAGCACGTCGGTAACGGCGACGATGTCACCGAGACCCAGGCGCCGCCAGACCTCGGCCGAGGTGTTGGGCATCACCGGCGCGGTGAACAGCGCGGCGATGCGCACCGCCTCGAGCGCGTTGTACAGGACGGCCGCGAGCCGGGCGGTGTCGCCCTCCTTGGCGAGCGTCCACGGCGCGTTGTTCTCGATGTAGCGGTTCGCGAACTTGATCAGCTCCCAGGCGCTCTCGAGGGCCGCGCTGTAGTCGAGCCGCGACATCAGTTCCTCGTAGGTCTCGGGGAGCTTGCCGGCGATCGCGCGCATAGTGGCGTCCTCGTCGGTCTCGGCCGCGAGATCGGGCGCGGCCGGCGCACGGCCCTCGAAGTACTTCTCGGTCATGTTGAACAGACGCGAACACAGGTTGCCCCAGTCGTTGGCGAGGTCGCCGTTGTACCGCTGGACCATGCCCTCCATCGAGATGGAGCCGTCGTGGCCGAACGAGACATCACGCAGGAAGTAGTAGCGGTACGCATCCACCCCGAAGCGCTCCACGAGCGATGCAGGTGTCTGCGCGTTGCCCTTGGACTTGGACATCTTCTCGCCCTTGGTGAGCAGGAATCCATGCGCGAAGACGCTCTTGGGCGGCTTGATCCCGGCTGCCATCAGCATCGCCGGCCAGATCACACAGTGGAAGCGGATGATGTCCTTGCCGACGAAGTGGTAGTCGGCCGGCCAGTACCGCGCAAACCGCTCGACGTCGGCGGGATCCTCACTGCCGTAGCCGAGCGCGGTGATGTAGTTCAGGAGCGCATCGATCCACACGTAGGTGACATGCCCCTCGGCGAACGGTATCGGCACACCCCACGAGAACGTGGTGCGCGAGATGGAGAGGTCCTTGAGGCCGCCCTGGACGAAGGACAGGACCTCGTTGCGACGCGTCTCCGGCTGGACGAATCCGGGATTGGCGGCGTAGTGGTCGAGCAACGGCTGCTGGAACTCGGAGAGCTTGAAGAACCAGTTGTCCTCGCGGATGAACTTGACCTCACGCCCGCACTGCGGGCAGATGCCAGGCTCTTCGAGCTGGTCCTCGGTCCAGTACGTCTCATCCGGCACGCAGTACCAGCCCTCGTAGTGGCCCTGGTAGAGGTAACCATCGTCGTGGAGCTTCTGCCAGAACGCCTGCACGCCCCGCTTGTGCCGGTCCTCGGTGGTACGGATGAAGTCGTCGTAGGTGATGCCGAGCATCTCCCACGCATCGGTGAACGTCGGTGCGATCGCGTCGACCCACTGCTGCGGTGAGACACCGTGCTCCTCGGCCGCCTGGGCGATCTTCTGACCGTGCTCGTCGAGCCCGGTGAGAAACCGCACGTCGTGCCCGGTCATCCGCCGGTAGCGCGCTATCGCGTCGGCCGCGATCGTCGTATACGCCGTGCCGAGGTGCGGCTCGGCGTTCACGTAGTAGATGGGGGTGGTGATGAAGAACGGTGGCTTACTCACCGGCGATTACCTCGTCTTCGATATGGGTATTTATGGAAGCGACTCCGGATGGTCCGGACAGCCCCACATGATACCGCACCGGACGGTGCGTACCGTCTACCGAAGGAGCGACCCACATGAGCGACACCGGTATCGTGCGTCGGGTGGACGATCTGGGACGGATCGTCATCCCGATGGAACTGCGGCGTACGCTCGGCATCCGCGAACATGACCCCCTCGCGATCTCGGTCGAGGACGAGCGGATCGTGCTCCAGAAGCACAGCGCATCGTGCGTGATCTGTGGGAGTCAGGACGATATCCACACCGTGAAGGAGCGCCCGGTCTGCGCCCGGTGCATCGGGGAGATCAAGACGCTGTGAGGCGCCGGACTTCTAGCCGAGCGACACGCGATACACGTCGTTCCGGGGAAGCCCCAGTTCCGCGGACACCTGACGTACCGCGTCCCTGCGGCTCACGCCCGCAGCCTCGGCAGCGATGAGCCGCTCCCGCACCGCCTCCTCATCAAGAACGAGCTGCACCGGTCCTTCGGGAGGGCCGACGAGCAGCACCACCTCACCCTTGAGCTCGCGATCCTCGAAGCGCCCGGCGAGCTCGCTCACCTCGGCCCGGGCGACCTCCTCGTGCAGCTTGGTGAGCTCGCGTGCGAGCGCCGCGCGGCGGCCGGGAAAGGCCTCGGCAAGCGACGCGAGCGTGGCGGACGTGCGCCCGGGAGACTCGTAGAAGACCAGCGTGGCGTCGAGTGCGGCCAGCGCCTGCAGCGCCCGCGCCCGCTCGCCCGCCTTGCGTGGCAAGAACCCACCGAAGTAGAAGGCGTGTGTCGGCAGCCCGCTCGCAACGAGCGCGGTGAGGATGGCCGAGGCGCCCGGCAGGACGTCCACGGGAAGCCCCGCATCGAGGCACGCGTCCACGAGCTGCTCGCCGGGGTCGGACACGCCCGGCGTCCCCGCATCTGAGACGAGCGCGATACGGGCGCCCCGCTCGATCCGGGCGACGAGCTCGGGCGTCTTCACCGCCTGATTGTGCTCGTGATACGGCTCGAGCGGCGTGCGGATCTCGTAGCGTGCGAGCAGCTTGCGCGTGACCCGCGTGTCCTCGGCGGCAATCACATCGACGGTACGGAGCGCGTCGAGCACGCGCAGGGTGACGTCACCCAGATTGCCGATGGGCGTGGCACAGACGACGAGGACGCCCGGTACGCTAGACATCGGAGCCGGGTGGCGGCGCATCCAGCGCTGGCGCGGAGGGCTGCTCCAACCCCGTTAGGTGACGGAACATGAGCGTCCAGGCTGCGTGGACGAACGTGGCATAGATGGCGTTGGGGAGCATCATCATGAGCACCATCAGCACGACAAACGCACCGGCGATGTAGTACTGCTCCGCGAAGACCGCGACCCCGGCGGGAACGAGTGCGACCAACGCGACAGCGAAGACCGCGAACCCGTATGCGATACCCGGGAGCAGCATGACCAGCCAGAAGACGACGAGGCCCTTCTTGCCCCAGAGGTCGTCCCACGCCCGCTTGATCGCCTGGCCATAGGTGACATCGAGCAGCACGCCGTAACGGACGGCTACGGGAAGCAGGATGCCGATGATGACCGAAGCGGCGACGATCACCGCGAGAAGCAGCGGGAAGAAGAAGCACAGGCCGATGCCGACCCCTCCGGCCGCGTCACTCCCCGAGGCGACGGACAGGCCGAACACGGCGAACAGCCCGGCCATCACCATCACAACGACGAGGAGCGGCAGACCGAGGACGAACTGCACCATGAACGTGCGTCCCCACTTGGCGAAGCCTACCGACCAGGAGTCGCGGAGTGCGGGTGTCCGGCCCTCGGCTGCCTCGTTGGTTCCGTGGGCGATGCCACCCTGCGCCGCGACGGCGAGGATCCAGAGCACGGTGGAGATGATGAAGAGACCGCCTACCACGATCGCGATGAGGACCACGTTCTCGGCCGCCCAGGAGATCGCCTGGTCCAGTGACGAGGCCGAGAACTCCTCCTCGCCCCCGGAGAGGTTGCTGCCGCCCGATGAACCACCGGAGCCGCTCATCGCGCCCGCGAAGAGACCGAGCACCCACAGCGCCTTGTAGCGCCAGGTGATGTTCCATGCGCGCTTCAGCAGATCGAAGTAGTCCACGTCTGGCTCTCCTTGTGTATTGAACGCTTCGCTAGTCCACCCTGACGAGCTCGTACTTGGTCGTACCGAGGCCCATCTCCTCCGCATACGTTATCGCATGCGTGCCATCCACGCCGGTGATAGCGACGAACTTGTCCGCCCCGGGGCTGAGACCCTCCCCCAGCGACCCGTTCAACCCCGGCGCCTGTGTGATCAGGTCGAGCGCCGCCTGCTCGATCGCGACGATGTCGGTCGATGCGAGGACCCCGATGTCCGGAACGACGGGCGCATCGGAGAACGAGAAGCAGTCGCAGTCGGGTGTCACGGCGGTCACGAACGAGAGGTAGACGACCTTACCGTCCTTGCCGTCCAGCGCCCCTGCCACGTGCTCGACGATCTTCTCCTGGATGCTGGTCGCATCGGTCTTCCACTGCGTGGCTATCGCGCCGTACGGGCACGCGGCCACACACTCGCCACAGCCGTAGCAGACCTCGTAATCCACCAC
>JAFGAG010000061.1 GCA_016933785.1 Coriobacteriia bacterium
GAACTCGGAAGTTAAGCCCTCCAGCGCCGATGGTACTGCGGTGTAGTCCGTGGGAGAGTAGGACGTCGCTGAACACATCCGACGGCTCGACCCGTTTCCGGGTTCCGTTCTCGCTGTGCCGCTTGATGCGGCACGACTTCTGCTAGAATCGCGCGGTACACTGCCCCTCAGGCAGAGTGCGCGAGTCGTGAACGTCAGCGAAGGCTGGCTATCCGTGGAAGGAGTGTCCCGTGAAGGAACGCGTTCAGGCAGCGCTCGACAAGATCCGCCCGGCCCTGCAGGCCGACGGCGGCGACGTCGAGCTCGTAGAGGTCTCCGATGACGGTGTCGTCAAGGTCGCGCTCCAGGGCGCATGCCGTGGCTGCCCGATGTCGCAGCTGACGCTCGCCAATGGTGTCGAACGAGTGCTGAAGGAAGAGGTTCCCGAGGTGCAGCGCGTCGAGCCCGTCTAGTACGTAGCTGTCACTCTGATCCAAAGAACGCCGCCCATCAGGGCGGCGTTCTTCGTTCCGGGGGCACGTATGCGCCCATCGCCGCGTACCTGCCGCGCGAGTGCGTACAGCGACCGGACGGGTGCCTCTAGCGACCGTTCGTCGGGCAGGTACAGTTGGTCGTTGCACCCCATATCTTGGGCAGCTACACTCTGTAAGCGCAACATATTGTGCCATGTGGCTGAAGCGCCGCCTGTGGCCTACGAGGTTCTTACACCGCAAGGAGGAGCGAAGATGCCCGAGCAGGACACCACGACAACATACTCGAGGACGATCGATGAGACTCTGTCTCCGAACAGCCTCAAGGTCCTGCAGAAGCGGTATCTGAAGAAGGATGATGACGGTCAGCCTGTCGAGAAGCCGTCCGACATGTTCATCCGGGTCGCGGAGAACATCGCATCGGCGGAGGCGATCTTCGGCGCCACCCCGGACCAGGTCGCGGGGACCGCGCGTGACTTCTACGACCTCATGACCTCCCTCGAGTTCCTTCCCAACTCCCCGACGCTCATGAATGCCGGCCGCGAGCTCCAGCAGCTCTCCGCGTGCTTCGTGCTGCCCGTGGCTGATTCGATGGATTCGATCTTCGGCGCGGTGCGCGATACCGCGATCATCCACAAGTCGGGCGGTGGGACGGGCTTCTCGTTCTCGCGCCTGCGTCCGGCGGGCGACCAGGTACGCTCCACCCAGGGTGTGAGCAGCGGCCCCATCTCATTCATGCGCGTGTTCAACCAGGCCACCGAGGCGGTAAAGCAGGGCGGTACCCGCCGCGGCGCCAACATGGGCGTCCTGCGAATCGATCATCCGGACATCGTCGACTTCGTGAAGTGCAAGCTCGACGGCGACTTCGTGAACTTCAACATCTCGGTCGCACTCACCGAGGAGTTTATGGATGCCGTCAAGTCCGGTACCACCTACCAGTTGCGCAATCCCCGCAGCCAGGAGCCTGCCGGGGAGCTCGACGCACGCGAGATCTACGAGTTGATCGTCGAGATGGCGTGGGCCACCGGTGACCCGGGCATTATCTTCATCGACCGCATGAACCGCGACAACCCCACACCAGCGCTGGGCGAGATCGAGTCGACGAACCCGTGTGGCGAGCAGCCCCTTCTGCCGTACGAAGCGTGCAACCTCGGCTCCGTGAACCTTTCGAAGTTCGTCCGGTACGCGGAGAGCGGCCCGGAGATCGACTGGGATCATCTTGCCGACGTGGCGCACCGCGGGGTCCGGTTCCTCGACGACGTCATCGAGGTCAACCAGTACCCGCTTGAGAAGATCGCTGAGCTCGTCGCAGGAAACCGGAAGATCGGTCTTGGTGTGATGGGTTGGGCGGACATGCTCATCATGCTCGGCCTGTCGTATGACTCCGACGAGGCGATCGAACTGGGCGAGAAGGTCATGGGCTTCATCCAGGCAGAAGCCCGCCGTGCATCCATGAAGCTCGCCGATGAGAGGGGCGTCTTCCCCAATTGGGAGGGCTCGGTATACAACACGCCTGATGGTGTGCGACTGCGTAACGCGACCGTCACGACCATCGCACCTACCGGGACACTTTCGATCATCGCGAACTGCTCCTCGGGCATCGAGCCGCTCTTCGCCGTGTCCTACGTTCGCACGGTCATGGATAACGATCGCCTCATCGAAGTGAACCCCCTGTTCGAGGATCTCGCGCTCAAGCAGGGCTTCTACAGCCGCGAGCTCATGGCGCTCATCGCCGACCACGGGTCGGTGCATGGCATCGATGGGGTGCCGGAAAACACGCAGCGTGTCTTCGTGACGGCCCACGATATCGCGCCCGAGTGGCACGTCCGGATGCAGGCCGCCTTCCAGCGTTCCACCGACAACGCCGTCTCCAAGACGGTCAACTTCGGTAACGAGGCGACGATCGAGGACGTACGGCACGCTTACGATCTCGCGCACGAGCTGGGCGTGAAGGGTGTCACCATCTACCGCGACGGCAGCAAGGAGAATCAGGTCCTCTCGACGGGCAAGACCTCCAAGGGCGGCGCAGCACAGGAGGGCGGTCGTCACGGGGAGATCGAGCCCCGACCTCGTCCGTCGGTCACGATAGGCCGTACCGAGAAGATCCAGACCGGCTGCGGGAATCTCTACGTCACGATCAACTCAGACGAGCAAGGCCTCTGCGAGGTCTTCACCCAGATGGGCAAGTCCGGAGGTTGTGCGGCGAGTCAGTCCGAGGCACTGTCGCGGATGATCTCGGTATCCTTGCGCGCAGGCGTCGATCCCCAGGCGATTCTGAAGCACCTCCGGGGGATCCGGTGTCCGAGCCCCGCGTGGGCGCAGGGTGGCAAGGTCCTATCGTGCGCCGATGCGGTGGGTATCGCTATGGAGCACTATCTCGAGTGGATGGAGACCGGCACGGCCTCCACGATGGTCTCCAAGAACACTGATGGCCTCGTGAACCTCGCCGGTGCCTGTCCGGAGTGCGGCGGCTCGCTCGAGCACGAGAGCGGCTGCGCTGTGTGCCGCGCGTGCGGCTACAGCAAGTGCGCGTAGGCGGGATGCGTCATGGTTCTCTCGGACAGGACGATCCGCCAGCAGATGGCGGCGGGACGCATCGTGGTCGACCCCTGCGATCCGCGAGACGTGCAGCCGTCGAGCATCGACCTGCACCTCGCACCACGATTCCAGGTCTTCCGGAACTCCCGCTATCCGTACATCGATCCGACGATGGAGCAGCAGGGCCTGATGGACCCGGTCGAGGCCACCGCGGGCGAGCCGTTCGTCCTCCATCCGGGCGAGTTCGTACTCGGTGCCACGGTGGAGCGCATCGAGCTACCGGACGACATCGTCGCACGGCTCGAAGGCAAGTCGTCTCTCGGCAGGCTTGGACTGCTGATCCACTCGACCGCCGGATACGTCGATCCGGGCTGGGTTGGGACGCTCACGCTCGAGCTCAGTAACGTCGCGAACCTACCCATCGTGTTGACCCCCGGGATGCCCATCGGGCAGATCTCCTTCATGCAGATGAGCACTCCCGTCGACCGCCCGTACGGCTCGCCGCAACTCGGCAGCAGGTACCAGGGGCAGATCGAGCCTACTCCAAGCCGGTCGTTCAAAGGCCGGCCATAGGGCAGGACACAGGGCCCGGACGCGCACGCCCTTCTCGCGGGGCAGGGCTGTGCGGCGTCCGGGTCGTGTGTCGATTCGCCGACCGTGGCACGGGACAGCATCGGTGCGCCTCGGGTACTCTTGACTCCAGGCGGACGGAGAGAGGGTGCGGATATGGCTTGCTGGTCGAATCGCGGCTGTGACGACGAGATGCGCGAGCGCTGCCCGCATGCGATCGATCCGACCGAGCAATGTCCGCTCTCATGCTTGTATTCGAAGTGCGAGCGCGACACCCATCGTCTTGCGACCGACCCCTGGCTGCTGCTCGATCCGACCGTCGATCGGTCGGCCGCCGCGAAAGAGGTCTGCACGTCGTGCGTATTCTTCCTGACCAACGGTCCGCGTCTCTGAGCGCGCCCTCCGGGGGGTCTCCAGTGGGTTCGGCGACGACATCGCGAAGTGCTACCGCGGCCGGATCCGCACTTCGCGCCTACGGGGAGGAGCTCGCCGCTGCGGGTGCGGCGCAGCGCGGCGGTGCGTTCACGGATGATCGCGCCGCCGACGCCTTCGTCAAGTCCCGGCCCGAGGCGTTCGTCATCGGCGTTCTCTTCACGCAGGGTATACCCGCTGAGCGCGCATGGGCGGGTCCCTACCTGCTTGCCCAGCGACTCGGGCACTTCGATCTTGCACGGCTGGCCGCCCATCCCGACGCCGTATCGGCCGCGGTGGCGGCACCTCCCGCACTCCACCGGTTCGTGCACACCGTGCCTGGCTGGATCGTCTCGGCCGCACGGCGCATCGATGGGGAGTGGGGTGGGGATGCGGCTTCGATCTGGTCCGCCGGTACCTCACTGTCGCAGGTGGTCGAGCGCCTGCGTGCCTTTGACGGGATCGGCCCAAAGAAGGCGGTCATGGCGTCGGAGATCCTGCTGCGGCACTTCGGCGCTGAACTCACCGACGTCGAGTGCGGAAGCGTCGCCTATGACGTGCACGTGCGACGGGTCTTCCTGAGGACCGGCCTGGTCGATAGGGATACGCCTGAGGAGATCCGGGCTGCAGCAGCGGTCGCATGTCCCGGATCCCCCGGCGTGCTCGATCTCGCGACGTGGCTCGTCGGCCGGGAATCCTGCCACCCGAGGGAGCCCCGTTGTGAGACCTGTCGGCTGGGCGGAGTGTGCCTTCGGCTCACCGAGCGCTCGGCCGACGGTGTCGGGGTCCGCCGGGGCAGGAGTGGCAGGAGTGGGAGCGACAGGGGCGAGCCCTGAGGCCCGCCCCTGTGAGTGTGCCATCCCGAACGTGGTATCGGCGTCAGTCGAGCGAGCGCATCAGCAAGCCCGACGCGAGCTTCGGGTAGAAGTACGTCGTCTTCTGGGGCATCGTCTCCCCGGCGAGCGCGACTTCGCGGAGCTGGTCCATCCGTGTTGCGGCAAGCAGGAACGCCACGTCCGCATCGCTTGCGAGTGCGTCTGATTCCCTCTTGGCGAACGACAGCCGGTCGAGGGTCTCGGGCTGGTCCGAGTCGATCCCGAGCAGAGGCTTCAGGATGAGTTCCTGCAGGATCGTCACGTCCAGACGCTTCCAGGCGGGGGCGTGGTCACCTGTGATCAGGTCCGCCGCATCAAGACCGGCCTTGAGCGTGGCCAGACGCATCGTGCCGTCCCCGGTGCGGACGACCAGCGCCGTCCGTCCGGCCGTCGCGATGGCCTCGGCGGGTGTGCCGCGGACCTCGGTCAGTTCGAAGTCCGTCTCGAGGCCGCGCCAGAACGCATCAGCATCGAACGGACCCTCGGAGCGCGCCAGCCGGTGGGTGGGGAGCACGACGAGGTCGGGGTCGTCCATGTTCACGAGCGTCATCATCACGAAGTCGTAGGCGGGATCGACCGGGGTCAGTCCGGCGGCGGCATCCTGGGCCCGGCGCTCGTCGCGGTAGGCGAGGGCGGTCGTGTATCGGTGGTGCCCATCGGCGATGAAGAGCGAGCGTGAACCCAGAATCCCGCCGATCGCGGCGATGGTGCCGGGGTCACGGATCGCCCAGACACGGCTCACGACACCCTCGGCGTCGGTGGCGGTGCATGACGGTTCAGCGGTGATCGCTGCGTCGAAGATGCCGTCGGTCTCGCCGGCGGGATCGGAGAACAGTCCGAAGACCTGGCTCAAGTTCGCGGCGGTGGCGCGGGTGAGATCAAGGCGGTCCGCGATCGCCTTGGGCAGGGTGCGCTCGTGCGGCAGGACCACGCCGTCAGAGAACGGATGGAGGCGGACCGCAGCGACGAAGCCGCGTCGGCGGACATGCCGTCCCTCGTGCTCCCACGCCTGCTCCACGACGTAGATAGCGGGTGAGTCGTCCTCGACGAGCACGCCTTCTTCGGTCCACCGCAGCCACGTGGCCTTGCCGGTCTCATAGCGGTTGCCGGGAGCCTCCGAATCGAGCGGACCGTCCGGGAGCTCGAGTGCCACGACATTATGCGGGTCGCGTGCGAGCAGGGCTGCGCGATCCTGAGGGCTCACGACGTCGTAGGGCGGAGCGGCGAGCGCACTCAGGTCGGCGCCCGGCTCGTGCCGGTACATGCGTGCGCGGAACGGACGGACGAGCGACATGGTTCCTCCCCTGGTACGAGCGATATCTGCCCGGCGAGTTTATCCGAGGAGCGCGGCGAACGCCAGGAAGCATATGACACCTACGACGGTCGCGCCAAGGAAGCTGCGGAACCGCCAGTAGACGACGCCGGTGATGATCGAAGCCCAGAGGTAAGGGTTCGCGAAGGGGGGGAGCCAGCGGCCGTCCGGGCGTACGACGCCACCGACGACGAGCGTGGCCATGGCGGAGACGGGGATGTACGAGAGCCAGCGCTTCGCCCAGGCGGGCAGCGCGGTTCGGGACAGCACCGCGAGGGACGGGAAGCGGATGAGGAAGTTCACGAGTGCCATCCCCGCGATGACGGCCCAGATGGTGGTGGCGCTCATCGGGTCACCGCCGTCGCGACGGTAGCCGCGAGCACCGGTGCGACGATGAGGTACCACGGATCGGGTAGTGCGATCATGAGCGCGGCCGCGAACACCGCCGCGATGATCGCGGTGACGACGTGCGTACGGTCCTCGGCCTGAGCGACCAGGAGTGCGGTGAACATCGCCGGCATCGCGAACTGCACCCCGAACCGGGTCGGATCGCCGATCACACCGGCCAGCAGCGCTCCGGCGGCGGTGCCGGCGACCCAGCCCGACCACGCGATGACGCCGACGCCCGCCATCGATGCGAAATCGGCACGGCCCCTGCGCCCGTCATCGATGTTCACTGCGAAGGTCTCGTCGGTGAGCGTGAACGCCAGGAACGCTTGCTGCTTGAGCGACATCCGGGTCACGTGTTGCGAGAGGGCGGCTCCGAACAGGATGTAGCGCAGATTGACGATGGCCGTCGTCAGAACGACCGCCGCGGCACCTGCACCGGCGCCGAGAAGCTGGAGCGCGATGAGCTGGCCGGCTCCCGCGAGCGCTGTACCGGAGCAGATCGCCGCCTGCAGGGGCGAGAAGCCGAGTCCGCGTGCGACGATGCCGAACGCCGCGCCGATCGGTGCGTAGCCGAGGAAGATGGGGAGCCCCAGCCTGAGGCCCCGCACGAATCGTGCCCGCGGGGGCGGGCACGCGTCTTGCTTGATCATGTCATCCGGCATGGCGAGATGGTAGCACAGCGTCAGCCACGCGCCGGGCGTATGATGGTCGCGGACGGTTCGGAGGTGATATCGATGGAGTTCGCGCTCGTGTGCCCCAATGACGGCCAGATCGCGCTCGGTCTCGAGAGCGTGACCGCCGTGGTGTTCCATGGCACCGAATCCGTCGAGGTCGTCTTCACATGTCCGCACTGCGGCGCTACGCTTCGGGCCCTGCTGCCGACACCCAATGTGATCGCCGCCGCCGCTATGGAGGTCGTGCGACAGATCAACGAAGTGGATGGCGCCTTCGGGATGACCGCTGGGCCGACTTCCGATGATGTCGCAGCGGAACGACGCAGGCGTGAGAGCGAGCAACGCCGGGAGCGTGAGCAGGCGGGGGAGCCGTACTGCGAGTACTTCCGTCGACAGCTCGCCGAGGTCGAGTGTGTCGAGGACTTCCTCGCCGAGACCGAGTAGGGGACGCTACGCGCGTCGTCGGCTCCGGCTACGCCTCCGTGACGCATACCAGGCGGGCAGCGCCAGCACGAGCCCCGCGACGAAACCACCGATGTGCGCGAACCATGCGGTGCCACCGGTCGTAGCTGCCGCACCAAGGCTCGCGAGTCCGCTGCCGAGTTGCAGGACGAACCAGAAGCCGATCACGAGATACGCGGGGACCCGGGCGACCTCGATGAAGAAGAACACGGGGATGATGGTCACGATCGACGCACCCGGGTAGAGCAGAAGGTAGGCTGCGAGCACGCCGGCCACCGCGCCGCTCGCACCGAGCATCGGGACCGTTGATGCCGGGGCGGTGACGATCTGCGCCGCGGCCGCGGCGACGCCAGAAACGAGGTAGAAGGCGATGAAGCGCACCGCGCCGAGTCTGTCCTCGATGTTGTTCCCGAAGATCCAGAGATACAGCATGTTGCCGATCAGGTGGATCCAGCCGGCATGCATGAACATCGACGTGAAGATGGTTGCGATCTGGTGTGGCGAGAACGGGTCGGCGAGCAATCGCGCGGGCACGATGGACCACCGGGCCCAGAACGCCTGTAGGCCCTGGGTCCCTAGGGTGTACTCGTAGATGAAGACGCCGATGTTCGCGGCGATCAGTGCGAGCGTCACCCAGGGGATCGACCGGGTGGGATTCTCGTCACGTATGGGGATCACGGTGGTCGGCTCCGGGTCTCGTGTGGCGGGTGCACCTTCATGCCTGCGAACATGTTCGCGGATGAGTGTACAGCAGGATGTATCGCACGCCGCTCTTAGGGTATCTTCGGACAGAGCACACGCCGGCGTCGCCGGTGGGCGATCGAAGGAGGATGGTCATGATGGGATGGGCGCTCCCGTGCATCGGAGGACTCGGCCTGCTGCTCGTCGTCGTGGTGGCTGCTGTCGTCGGCATCTACAACCGGCTCGTGACGCTGCGCAACCGCGTGAAGAACGCCTGGCAGCAGATAGATGTGCAGCTGCGCAGGCGCTACGACCTGATCCCCAACCTGGTGGAGACGGTCAAGGCGTACGCCGCGCACGAGAAGGAGACGCTGCAGCAGGTCATCGAGGCGCGCAACGCAGCGATGAGCGCGCAGACGGTGGCCGAGCACGGACAGGCTGAGAACGCACTCACCGGCACCCTCAAAAGCCTCTTCGCGCTGGCTGAGGCATACCCCGACCTCAAGGCCAATCAGAACTTCATGATGTTGCAGGAAGAGCTCTCCGGTACCGAGTCGAAGATCGCCTTCGCGCGGCAGTTCTACAACGATGCGGTCATGTCGTACAACATCGCCCGCGAGACCTTCCCGTCCAACCTGCTCGCCGGCATGTTCGGTTTCGAGCCCGCCGAGGGCTTCGAGGTCGAGGGCGAGGCCCGCGAGGCAGTGAAGGTAGCGTTCTAGACCGTGTGGGACCAGATCTCATCGAACAAGTTCAAGAGTGCGGCGCTGATCGCGGTGTTCATCGCCCTCGTGGCACTCATCGGCTTTGTCTTCGGTCAGGTGACTGACTGGGGGTATCTCGGGCTGGTGCTCGCCCTTGGCGTTGCGCTGGCGATGTCCGTGGGGTCCTACTGGTTCTCCGACAAGATCGTGTTGTCGATGAGCCGCGCCCGGCCGGTCGATCGCGAGCTCGAGCCGTATCTGGTGAACACCGTCGAGGGCCTGTCCATCGCGGCCGGGCTGCCGGTGCCTCGTGCGTACGTCATCGACGACCCCGCGCCCAACGCGTTCGCCACCGGGCGCAACCCGGAGAACGCGGCTGTCGCCGTGACCTCCGGCCTGCTGGCGATGATGAACCGCCAGGAGCTCGAGGGCGTCCTTGCGCACGAGCTCGCACACATAAAGAACTATGACACGCTCCTGCAGACCCTTGCGGCGGTTCTCGCCGGTTCGGTCACACTGATCTCCGAGTGGATGCTGCGGAGCTTCTGGTGGGGCGGGCGCGACAGGAACCGCGACAGCGGGCAACTCGGCGCCATCCTGATGGTGGTGGCGATCGTGCTCGCGCTTCTCTCGCCACTTGCGGCGACGCTCATACAGATGGCGATCTCGCGAAGGCGCGAGTTTCTTGCTGACGCCAGCGCTGCGATGCTGACACGGTACCCGCCGGGTCTTGCGAGTGCGCTGCGCAAGATCGGTGGCGACCAGAACCAGCTCCGCGCTGCGAACAAGGCCACGGAGTCGCTCTACATCGTGAACCCGCTCAGAGCGCGTGGCCGGGGAATGAACTCGCTGTTCAACACGCATCCGCCGCTCGCGGAGCGCATAGCACTTCTCGAGGCGATGTAGCGTGCTGGCCTCGATAGCGTATCCGGCGATCGACCCGGTGGCTTTCGCCATCGGGCCGCTCGCCGTCCGCTGGTACGGATTGTCGTACGTGGTGGGGTTCATCCTCGCCGCGCTCGTCTTGCGCTCGCTCAATGAGCAGTGGGGCGTGGGACTGAGCACCGACGACATGCTCGACGCCGTGCTCGTGGCCGTCATCGGACTCGTTCTTGGCGCCCGGCTCGGCTACGTGCTCTTCTACGGGGTAGGCGCCTACTGGGCCGAACCCCTCTCGATCTTCGCGTTCTGGGATGGCGGCATGTCGTTCCACGGCGGCCTCGTGGGCATCCTGGCCGCCGGTGCGTTCCTCGCCTGGCGCAAGGGCGTGCCGGCGCTTCGACTGTTCGACATGGGGGCTGTCGGCGCCCCCCTCGGCCTGCTGTTCGGCAGGCTCGCCAACTTCGTGAACGGCGAGCTGTGGGGCCGGGTCACCGACGCGCCGTGGGGGATGGTCTTCCCGCGCGCACCGGGCGGTCTGCCACGTCACCCGTCGCAGCTCTACGAGGCGCTGCTCGAGGGCCTGGTGCTCTTTCTCGTACTCTGGGCGCTGTCACGCCGCAAGCGCGCAGACGGGTTCATGATCGGCACGATGATCGGACTCTACGGCGTCTTCCGTATCGTGGCCGAGTTCTTCCGCGAGCCGGACATACAACTCGGTTTCATGGCCGGTGACTTCACGATGGGACAGCTTCTGAGCGTGCCGATGGTGGTTGCCGGCGCGTGGCTGGTGTGGCGGGCGGCGAGGCGATCGATGGGTGAGGATGAGGCGGCTGGGGCTGCAGCCGGGACCGCACGCTCCGATGGGCCTGATGACGGACCCGGCGACGCCACCTAGGCGCAGGGGTCGGCCATCCAGCAGGGCGAATCGCGGTGGATGCACTTCATCGCCTCACCGGGGGCGAGACGGCGGAGGGGCTGGCAGCGAGTGCAGAAGAACTGCGGAAGTCCGCCGACGACGTCCTTCACGTCCGGATCCTCATATGCCTGCGGATCCTGTTGTTCGAGTATGTGGAGCAGGTAGCACGGCATCGTGGCCTCCGTCGTCCGGTCTCGAGTATACGTCCAGACCTGCAGACGCGTCTGCCTCCGGTGTGCGCTGCGATCGACGGTGACGTCGTGTTGACGGCGCCCACCGTTCGATTGACCCGCCCAGGGCGTCTCCCTATGCTGGTCCCTGACCCGAAGGAGGACTCTTCATGACCCGACGTATCGTCTCGGTGCTCATCGCGCTGATGTTCTTGCTGGTGGGTGGCGCCGGGTGCGCTCCCGAGGTTGAGACCGAGGTCGTCTCGAACTGGCCTGAAGCCACGGACGAGCGACCCGAGGAGAAGCCCGCCGAGCCGATCGTGTGGCCGCTCACCGGGCTTGAGGCTCCTTCGGCTGACGCCATCGCGCAGCGGATCGTCTCCGTGAAGATAGAGAACTCGCGTGAGGCGCGCCCGCAGTCGAACCTGCAGCTCGCCGACGTCGTCTATGAGACCGTGACCGAGGGTGGCATCACGCGGTTCAATGCGATGTTCCACTCGGAGGCGCCCACCGTCGTAGGCCCGGTGCGCTCGGCACGGCTCTCGGACACGGACATCGTTCCGCAGTACGATGCGCTGTTCTGCTTCTCCGGCGCGAGCCAGTCGGTCAACGCCAAAGTGCGCGCGAGCGGTGTCGACAACCTGAGCGAGGACGTGGGCGTCACGAAGCCGTTCACCCGTTCGAGCGAGCGGCCGAGGCCGCACAATCTCTATGCATCGATCCCTGAGCTTCGGGCCGAGGCCGAGCGCCGCGGAATGGCGACGACTGCGCAGGTCGCAGCGTTCGCGTTCGAGAAGCCGTCATCGGCGGCGACGGGCACGCCGGTCGCATCGGTGGACATACCCTTCTCCTCCTACAACAAGGTGACCTGGACCTACGACAGTGCCGCCAACTCGTATCTGCGCGCCAACAACGGCACGCCGTTCACCGACGATGCGACGGGCAAGCAGGTCTCCGCCCGCAACGTGGTCGTCCTGTGGGCGCAATACATCCCCGCCAGCCAGGACAAGGTGGGCAGCACGACCTACGACATCCAGCTCACCGGTAGCGGCCGCGCCACCGTGTTCCGGGACGGGCAGGCCTTCAACGGTACGTGGGAGGCCGGAGCCGACGCGCCACCGGTCTTCAAGGCGGAGGATGGTACGCAGATCAAGTTGCGTGCGGGCAACACCTGGTTCCAGGTGGTCAACACCTCGGTCAACATCGCGATGAAGTAGCGCCCTGCTCGCGTGCGCCGAGGTTGTTCGTGTGGGCGTGCGCGGGTAGAATCTGAAAGCCATCACCCCGCCGGGACGCGGCGGCGTACCCCACTTCTTCGAGGAGCGAGCGCATCTGATGAACGAGAATCCCACCACCGGCACGCTACGTGTCAAGACTGGTCTTGCCGAGATGCTCAAGGGTGGCGTCATCATGGACGTCGTCACGCCTGAGCAGGCGAAGATCGCCGAGGACGCAGGTGCCGTCGCGGTCATGTCACTCGAGCGTGTTCCCGCTGACATCCGCGCCGCGGGGGGTGTCGCCCGTATGGCCGATCCCACCATCGTCGAGGCGATCGTCGGGTCCGTCTCCATCCCGGTCATGGCCAAGTGCCGCATCGGCCACTTCGTCGAGGCGCAGGTACTGCAGTCTCTTGGCGTCGATTACCTCGATGAGTCCGAGGTGCTCACCCCGGCCGATGAGGAGTACCACATCGACAAGTGGGACTTCACCGTCCCCTTCGTGTGCGGTGCCCGCAACCTCGGTGAGGCCCTTCGCCGCATCGGCGAAGGGGCGGCGATGATCCGCACCAAGGGTGAGCCGGGAACCGGTAACGTCGTCGAGGCAGTGCGCCACATGCGCACGATGCTCGATGAGATCGCGTGGGTGGCGGGGCTTCGCTCCGAGCAGCTCTTCGGGGCCGCCAAGGACCTGCAGGCACCATACGAGCTCGTGAAGTGGGTCCACGAGCACGGCACGCTGCCCGTTGTGAACTTCTCCGCCGGTGGGATCGCGACGCCCGCCGACGCCGCGCTCATGATGCAGCTCGGCTGTGACGGCGTGTTCGTCGGCAGTGGCATCTTCAAGAGCGGCGATCCCGTGAAGCGGGCGCGCGCCATAGTCGAGGCGACCACGCACTACAACGACCCGGATGTCATCGCCCGCGTCTCGCGCGACCTCGGTGAGGCCATGGTAGGGATCAACATCTCCGATATCCCTGACGCCGAGCGTATGCAGGAGCGGGGCTGGTAGTCGTGCGTGTCGGCGTCCTCGCGCTCCAGGGCGCGTTCAGAGAACATATCCTGGTGCTCGAGGCGCTTGCTTCGTCGACGGTGGCCGTCCGGCTGCCCGTACAGCTGGAGGGTCTCGACGGATTGGTGATCCCAGGCGGTGAGTCAACCGCGATCGCCAAACTCATGCGCACGTACGGATTCTACGAGGCGATCCGTGACGCATGCGCACAGGGTATGGCGGTGTGGGGTACCTGCGCGGGCGCGATCCTCATGGCGCGAGAGATCGGTGACGCCAGGCCCGACCAGGAGCCACTCGGACTGATGGATATCGTGGTGCAGCGGAACGCCTATGGCCGTCAGGTCGACTCGTTCGAGGCGCCGCTGCACTTCGCGCACATCGGCGAACCGTTCCCCGGTGTCTTCATCCGCGCCCCATACATCGAGCGGGTCGGCGAGGGCGTCGAGATCCTCGCCAGGCATGACGGCCGCATCGTGGCGGCGCATGGAGGCCGTATGCTGGCCACCACCTTCCATCCGGAACTCACCGGGGACCCTCGCGTCCACCGGTATTTCATCGAGCGCGTCATCGCGGCACAGTAGAAGGGACCCCTCATGTCCGGACACTCCAAGTGGGCGACCACCAAGCACCGCAAGGCGGCGGTCGATGCGAAGCGCTCGGCGCTGTTCTCAAAGCTGACGCGCGTGATCACCGTGGCCGCCAAGACCGGCGGCGACCCGAACCCCGAGAACAACGCCTCGCTCGCCGCGGCGATCGCCAAGGCGAAGTCGTACTCGCTCCCGAAGGACAAGATAGACATCGCCATCAAGAAGGCCTTCGGGGCGGGCGCGGATGCGGCGAACTTCGAAGAAGTCGTCTATGAGGGGTATGGCGCGGCGGGTGTGGCGATCTACGTGGAGGCGCTCACCGACAACCGCAACCGAACGGCGGCAGACGTGCGGGCAGCGTTCACGCGTGCCGGAGGCAACCTGGGCGCGACCGGTTCCGTGGCCTTCCAGTTCGAGCGGCGTGGCGAGATCGCTGTCGATGCCGAGGGTGCCCCCGATGAGGACGAACTCATGCTGCTGGTGGCGGATGCGGGTGGGGACGACCTCGAGGCCATCGACGACGGATACGTCGTCTACACCACGCCGGCGGACGTCATGCGGGTGAAGGCCACACTCGAGGAGGCCGGGGTGCCGGTCAAGGGTGCGGAACTGGTGATGGAGCCGATCACGCCGACGGCGGTGACGGTGGAGGATGCGAAGAAGGTGCTCCGCCTCGTCGACAGGCTCGAGGAGTCCGACGATATCCAGACGGTGTACCACACGATGGAGCTCACAGACGAGATCGCCGCGGCGCTGGACGAGTGATCGGATCTCTCCCGGCGCTGTACTCAGTACACGTTGACCCGCTTGGTCTCGGCGACGCTCACCTTGACCCCTGAAGGTGAGTACCACGTCGAGGAGGGGGCGCCGTCTATCAGTCCAAGGATAGGCGCCGCGAGGACGGTCCCCTGGACCGGGACGCTGACCTCGATCGCCAGCTGCACGACTCGGCTAGACGGGGTCTCGCCGGACTGCTGGCTGTACGACTCGACGGTCGCTCCGAAGGCTGCAGCGCCATCGATCGCGGCCTGGCGTCCGCTGTCCGGGACGTCGGGCGTCGCACCAGCGGCTGTCATCGCGGCCGTCATGGCGGCGTTGATCGCGTCTCCCGCCGCCATGAACGCGGGAACGACCTTGAGCGCGTCGTTGCCGACGACCCCGATCACGGCCAGGGTGATCGTGATCCGCAGGATCCGGCGCAGAAGCACTCGAACGGGTGCGTGCATCGTCTGCCTCTCGTGCTGCACGGGTGTGTAGGATGAGTATCGGCACCTCCCGCCGGTAGCTGAACCGGCTGCTTTACCAGGTCATGGCCGCGCGCTATCCTGAACATACGTTCGATTGTCGCCTGTGGGGAGACCGTGTGATCGTTCTGGGTATCGACCCGGGCCTGAAGAACACCGGGTGGGGCGTCATCGAGCAGCGCGGCGGTTCGCTGTCGTGCATCGCTTACGGCTGCATCGTGACGGACACCCGTGCGCCGGTCGCCGTTCGGCTTGCCGATATCCATGCAGGAGTCGTTGGCGTCATCGAGCGGTACCGGCCGACCGGATGCGGCATCGAAAGCGTCTACTTCTCGAACAACGCGAAGACTGCGTTCGCGACGGGCCAGGCCAGGGGCGTCGCGCTCCTGGCGGTCGCGGGCATGGAGGTCGGGGAGTACGGGCCTGGCGAGATCAAGCTTTCCATAGTCGGTTCCGGTGGTGCTGATAAGGAGCAGGTGCAGTACATGGTGCGCGCGATACTCGGACTACCCGAGGTGCCTCGACCCGACCACGCGGCCGATGCTCTGGCTGCCGCCATCACGCATGTGAACATGCGTATCCTCCGGCTGGCGGGGGGTGTAGGGTGATTGCGCAACTGACGGGGCGGGTCGCCGTGAAGTCGGCGAACTCGTGCATCATCGACGTCGGTGGGGTCGGCTTCCGTCTCGCAATGGCCACGGGCGCACTCGCACACCTGCCGGCCGTGGGTGACGACGTCACGGTCTACACGCACCTGCAGGTGCGGGAGGACGAGCTTTCCCTCTACGGTTTCGAGAGCCTCGAGGAGCAGGAGCTGTTCGAGAAGCTCATAGCTGTCAACGGTGTGGGGCCCAAAGTCGCGCTTTCGGTCCTCTCGGCACTCAGCCCGGCGGCGCTCAGAGACGCGGTCCTGCGTGAGGACGACGCGTTGATAGCCACCGTACCCGGCATCGGCAAGAAGACGGCGCAGCGACTCATCATCGACCTCAAGGACCGGATAGGCGAACTCGGGGGTGGGGTGGTCCTGGCTGTCGGTGGCAGCGTCGGCGCCGAGGCGTCGGATGCGCTCGCGTCGATGGGGTTCAGCGCCGGCGAGATCGCCGTAGCACTCAAGGGGTACGATGGTCCGGACGATGCCCGGGCCCTCCTGCGGCATGCGCTCAAGCGTCTGGGGGGGAGCGCGTGATGAACCAGGAGACCCGGAGGCGACTGGCAATCGCGGCACCTGCCATGCAGGTGGCCGTCGCAACGACGTTGCTCGCGCTCGTCTGGAAGCCCGCGCTGCTCATCGTCCCGGTATTGGCCGCGCTGTTCATCCTGCCGCTCGGCATCGGGCTGTGGGTGTTCGCCCGTCGCGGACCCACGTCCCGGTTCCTGCTTGCGGCGTGGGCTCCAGCCGGCCAGGCCGTCGCCTTCGGCGTGGTGGTCGGGATCGTGAGGCTCGCGGGCGACGGCGCTGGTGTCGCGCTGGGACTGTTGGTGCTGGGACCGATGCTCGTGCTGCTGGTGCTCGGGTTGCTCACCGCGAGGCGCTCCGACCGCCGGACGACGGTCGCGCTGGGCGTGCTGTGGGCGCTCGCGATCCTGGAAGCGGCGGTGGCGCTGCCACTCGCTGAGTACTGGGGCGGTTCGGGCGGCCTCGAAGCACTTGCGGGTACCGTGACGTTGCTCTTCGCTCCGGGAATCGCGCTCGGTGCGTGGCTTGCGCTGGCGCTTGCCGCGCGCGTGCCCGACGGCGGGAGGACGTCTGAAGTCGCTGCCGCTGCATCCGCTCCCGGTGATGGGGCGAGTGCCGAGACGGCGGATGAGGCGAGGACATGAGTACCGTTTGGGAGCGGGAGGACTACACGCCGGACGAGGAGCGTCTCGTATCGGCCGAGTACACCGAGGACGATCTGGAGATCGACCGGAGCCTCCGTCCCCGCAAGCTTGACGAGTACCTCGGTCAGGGTCGGGTGAAGGACAACCTCGGGGTCCTGATCGACGCCGCACGCGTGCGTGACGAGACGCTCGACCACCTGCTGCTCTCGGGTCCTCCGGGGCTTGGGAAGACCACGCTTGCGGGTGTCGTCGCGGCCGAGCTAGGCGTGCGGATGCGACAGACGAGCGGGCCTGCTATCGAGCGGCCGGGCGATCTCGCGGCGATTCTCACCAACCTCGAGCCTCGTGACGTGCTGTTCATCGACGAGATCCACCGGCTCAACAGGGTTGTCGAAGAGGTCCTGTATCCGGCGATGGAGGACTACTCGATCGACATCGTCATCGGCAAGGGTCCGGCGGCGCGCTCGCTGCGCCTCGACCTGCCACCGTTCACGCTCATCGGGGCGACGACACGGACCGGGCTGCTCACCGGCCCACTTCGGGATCGGTTCGGGATGGCGCTCCGTCTGGACTACTACACGGTCGAGGAACTCGCCTCCATCGTGCGACGGTCGGCCGGCATCCTCGGGGTGCCGATCGACGACGAGGGGGCCGACGAGATCGCGCGCAGAGGGCGCGGTACGCCGCGACTCGCCAACCGGCTGCTCAAGCGGGTCCGCGACTACGCACAGGTTCGCTATGACGGCCGGATCACCGAGGACATCGCGGCCGAGGCGCTCGCGTTCTTCCACGTCGATCACGTGGGGCTCGACCGGATGGATATCGCGATCCTCGAAGCGCTCACCCAGACCTTCAGTGGCCGGCCGGTCGGTCTGAACACGCTCGCGGCCGCGGTGAGCGAGGAGCCCGACACGCTTGAGGACGTCTACGAGCCGTTCCTCCTGCAGCTCGGTTTCCTGGCGCGTACGCCCAAGGGGCGCCAGGCGACGCCGCGCGCGTACGAGCATCTCGGCATGGCGGTCCCCGAGGGATCGCCGCGGCAGGACGGGCTCTTCTGAGGCCGGGCGCTGTCCGCGTCACGGTAGCTGACAAGGAGGGTATACGGTGTTCGACGACCCACAGGTGCTCATCGGGATGGTCATCGGAGTCGTGATCGTCGTGGTGGGTACGGTCTTCGGCGTAGCAGGGCACCGCAGGCGCGAGCGTGCGGCGGCACACGATGAGGATGAGAGACGATGATGAAGATGGCGCGCGTGGCGGCGTCCCTCGCGTTCGCGCTCCTTCTGGGGCTCGCGATCGCGGGGTGCACCACGGAGCCCGGTGGTGATGCTGTCCCGCTCGCGGGAGGGGAGGGCGTGACCGACGAGGCCGCCCCATCAGGCGCCGGAGCTCCCGGCGGTGCAGATGTCGACGGCGTGCCGCCAGCAGACCCTTCGCTCGGCCTCGAGGATGGGTACGGACGGACGCCGGCCGACGCGTTCTTGGAGCACATGGCGGCGGTCGCGACCGGTGATCCGGAAGAGGTCTGGGAGACGTACGGGTGCTCGCCACCTTCGGACTTCGACACGTGGGCGTTCGAGTGGGAGGACGCGGCCGAGGTCTACTCGGGAGCGCAGGTACTCGAGGAGCGTGTGGTCGGTCCGGGCCTGGCGCTGGTGCGGGTGGTCTACCGGGTCACGAGTGGCGATGACGAGATGATCGTGGACGAGCCTGGTGAGTGGTGGCGAATCGAACAGGTCGAGGGCGAGTGGAAGGTCGGCTGGCTGCCCCGGCAGTGAGGAAGCTGTTCAGCGCACGAGCCCACGAAGGGCCCGCATCCGTGGGGAGCGGGCCCTTCGTCGGTTCTGAGACGCCGACCCCGCTGGATCCTGCGGGCCGGTGCGGTGGGACTCAGAGCGTGACCTCGGAGGCCCACAGGCCGTGCAGGTTGCAGTGCTCGATCGCGCGAACGACCGTGCCCGCCTCGACATCGAGCACGACCGACACGACCGGGGCGGTCACCATCGGTGCGAGGTCGAAGCGGGCCACCGCCGCGTCACCGACGAGCAGCTCGATCCAGCCGATCCAATGGTCCGGCTGGTTGGGGTGCGCCACCTCATGTCCCACTGTGACGGACAGGTGATAGCCGTCGTCTGCCTGCTCGACGACGATGAACGGTGTGTGCTTCTTCTCGAAGTCACCGGCAGCATCGAAATCCGCCACGAGGTTCAGGGGCTCGAGGATCGGTGCATCGGACATATGGTCCTCCTTCACAGATGTGTTACGGGTACTCTCTCAACATACGTACCCATCAAGCACGGATGATGCGTGGGGAGCCTGGCAGCACGGGCACGGGGCTTCACCGCGGCCAGGCAGACCACACGGGAGGAACGATGGATCCGGAATCGAGGAAGGTCATCACTGCGGATGATGCGGTCTGCGTGCTGATCGATGTGCAGACATCGTTGGCCGATGTGATGCCGACGCGGAACCAGACTGTTGCGGCGGGCAGACTGCTGCTGCGCGTGGCGGACCGGATCGGCGTCCCGGTGATCGTGACCCGGCAGAACCCGGCAAGGCTCGGTGACACGGTCCCGGAGCTGCTCGAGGTCGTCGGGCCTCATGTGCCGGTCGACAAGATGACGTTCAACTGTCTGGCAGAGTCGGCGTTCGAGGTACGGCTTGAAGCTACGGATCGGCGGACGGTCGTCATCGCCGGCATGGAGACGCACATCTGCGTGTTGCAGACCGCGCTTGCGCTCCTGCGTGCAGGTTACTCGGTCCACGTCGTCGCGGATGCGTCGTGCTCCCGCCGCGAAACGGACCGGATGGTGGCACTCGATCGCCTCAGGGGAGCTGGAGCGATCGTGACCACCGCCGAGCAGGTCGTCTACGAAGCGGTCGGTGCGGCCGGTACCCCCGCGTTCCGAGACGTGCTCCGGTTCGTCAAGGAGCGGGACGGCGCCTAGTGTCGCTGTAGGCGGGTCTCGGGTACACTGTCGGGCGTTGCTGACCGAGGAGAGGGGTACGTCGCATGGCCACGATCATCGATGGCGTGAAGCTGGCAGCCGAGGTGCGGGAGCAGGCGGCCGGGGCGGTGCGCGAGCTTGCCGCCCAGGGCGTGACGCCGTCGCTCGCGGTGGTCCTCGTGGGCGACGACCCCGCGTCCGCCTCGTACGTGCGCATGAAGGAGCGCGACTGCGCAGAGGTCGGCATCGACAGCCGCGACCTCCGGCTCGCTGCCACCACGAGCCAGCACGAGCTGGACACGCTGATCGACAGCCTGAACGCTGATCCTTCCATCCACGGCATCCTCGTGCAGATGCCACTCCCGTCGCACCTCGATGCCGAGTCGGTCATCGCGCGGATCGCACCGGAGAAGGACGTGGACGGGTTCCATCCCGAGAGTCTCGGCCGCCTCGTGCGCGGCCTGCCGGGTTTCCGCGCCTGCACGCCAGCGGGCGTCATGGAGATGCTGCGGGCGTACGACATCGATCCGACAGGCATGAACGCGGTCGTGGTGGGACGCTCCACGATCGTCGGCAAGCCGATGGCGCTGCTGCTCCTTGAGGCGAACGCCACCGTCACGGTGTGCCACTCGCGCACGCGCGACCTGGCTTCGGTCTGCCGCGGGGCGGACCTGCTCGTGGCGGCCATCGGGCGGCCCGAGATGATCGATGCCACGTACGTCAAGCCCGGTGCGGTGGTCATCGACGTTGGCATCAACAGGACCGATCACGGGATGGTGGGAGACGTGGACTACGCCGCTGTCGAGCCGATCGCATCGGCGATAACCCCGGTGCCCGGCGGAGTGGGCCCGATGACGAGGGCTCTGCTGATGAGGAACACGGTGGCCGCGGCACGCGCCGCGTCGGGTCGTTAGACGTCGCATCCCGTGCGCCTCTTACACACCCGGTCCGCTGCGCTACAATAGCCGCTCGAGCCTACCCTGGAGGTCTGCCGATGTCTGTCATCCGCCGCGCGCTCGCGCTCGCGCTGCTGCTCGCCCTGGCGGTTCCTACCGCCGCGTATGCGCGCGTCGTGGAGTATCAGATCCAGCTGTCCCCGGCCGGCGATCCCGCAGGCGCGCTCGCCGTGGTGAATGTGGTGCTGGACTCGGCCGATCCGCTCCCGCAAGAGGTGTCGATCCCGGTCCCTCACGGCGCGACGCTGCTGTGGGCCGGCGAGATCCTCGGCGGTGCGCCCGAAGACGATCCTGCGCGCGAGCCGACGCTTCAGCAGGTCGGCGACATGGACGTATATACGTTCACGCTCGAGCAGACGTTCGTGGGTCAACTCGAGATAGCGCTCGACGCGGCCGAGATCTCCGGAAACGAACTCTCGTACACGATGACCTGGACGAATCCGGGCGAGGAAGTGCTCGTCACTGCGTCGGTCATCGCGGAGGCGGGAGCATCTGATGTCAAGGTCGCACCTGCGCGTGCGGGAGACGTGCAGAGCAACGACATCGGTGAGACGCTGCACCCGCTCGAAGGCAGACGTGTTGCGACCGGTGAGGGGTATGTGATCGAGGCGAGCTGGACGCGAGGTGCCGCAGCCGTCGCGACACAGAGCGGGGGTGCCGACCCGGGCGTCCTGCCGTATCTGATCGGTGCACTCGTGATCGCGGTGTTGTTGCTCGTGGCCGTGGTCGTCCGCGAGCGGACAAGGGCCCGCGCCCGCACCGACGCCTAGTCCGGTGGGCGCCGCGTTCCTCATCGCGTTCGTGCTCGTGGGCCTGGCTGAACTCGGCGACAAGAGTCAGCTCCTACTCCTGGGATTCTCGGCCCGCTACAGACCCGTCAAGGTCGTCATCGGAGCGGCGCTGGCCATCGCGCTCCTGCAGGCGCTCGGTGTCCTCGCAGGCGGGCTCATCGGCGCGTACCTCCCCGAGAGGGTCGTGGCCGTCGTGGCCGGGCTGCTGTTCATCGGATTTGGAGTCGCCTCCTGGCGTGTCCGCGAGGAGGGGCCAGCCCGGGAGGCCGAACGTATGGGGCGGTTCGGTCCCGTGCTCACGGTGGCGGCGGCGCTGTTCATCGGAGAACTCGGCGACAAGACGCAGGTGATGACGATGTCGATCGCTGCAGATCCGGCGGCGTCGATCCGCGCCCTCGGGGCGATCGGCGCCGGGCTCACGGCCCCGACGGCGGGGACGTTCTCGACCGGCCTGGGTGTGTGGCTCGGTTCATCACTCGGATTCCTCCTTGCCGACATGGTGGCCATCGTGGGGGGCGCGCTGCTGGGCTCCCGGCTTCCTGAGCGGATGATCTCCCGAGCGTCGGCCGTGGTGTTCGTCCTGTTCGGCGTGATCACGCTCCTCTCCGCGTTCGTCGTCTGAGCGGCGGCATCCACGAGCGCGCTACACTGATGCACGGAAGTGACCGGTATCCAGGCAGTAAGGGGCTGTCGTGAGGATCCTGCTCCACGCATGCTGCGGGCCGTGCCTGCTCGAGCCCTACGATGCGCTTGCCGGGCAAGCCGAGGTGGACGTCTGCTACGCGAACCCCAACATCCACCCCGCCGAGGAGTACGAGCGCCGGCGTGACACGCTGCTGGCATACGCGGCCGACGCCGGTATCCGGGTGGCCGAGATCCCGTACGACCCCGGGCTTTGGACGGCGGCCGTCGCCGGAGCGGGGGAGGATCGTCGCGAGCGATGCCGCGCATGCTACCGGCTGCGAGTCGGGCTGGTCGCCGCGGAGGCAGCGCGTGGGGGATACGACGCGGTGGCGACCACGCTCACCGTGAGTCCCTACCAGGACCCCGATTCCATCCGTGAGGAGGGCGAACGCGTGTGTGCCGAGTACGGCGTCCGCTTCCTCGCAACGGACTTCCGGGAGCGCTACCCGGAAGCGACACGACGCTCGCGTGAGCTCGGCATGTACCGCCAGAACTACTGCGGGTGCGGCCCGAGCGCCGTGGAGGCAGCGGATGAGCGGGAAGCCCGCAAGGTCGCGCGGAAGGCCGCGCGAGAGGCCGCCCGGACGGCTGACGGGCAGGCTGTCAGCCGCGACGGCCACCGGCGATGAGCGGCGCGGCGTCCGGCGCCCTTGCTGCGTTACACTGCCCGAGAGGATACGAGTCCGGGAGGCTGCGCGCGTGAGAACCGATGACTTCGACTACGAACTTCCGAGCGGTCTGATCGCACAGCATCCCGCCCACCCACGGGATGCCTGTCGCTTGCTTGTCCTCGACCGCGCGAGCGGGCAGATCGACCACGGCACCTTCCGGGACGTGCTTGACTACCTGCACCCCGGGGACGTTCTCGTTGTGAACGAGACGCGCGTGCTGCCGGCGCGGCTCCGCGGCGCCAAGGATGAGACCGGCGGCGCTATCGAGGTCCTGCTGCTGCGCAAGGAGTACGGTGACACGTGGGAGTGTCTCGTCAGGCCGGGCCGTCGTCTCAAGCCGGGTGCACGCGTCTCCTTCGGTGACGGTGAGCTCACCGGCCTCGTCGTGGATGTCGTCGAGGACTCCGGCGCGCGCCTGATCCAGTTCACGACGGCTTCGGGGAGCTTCATAGACGCCGTCCACCGTCTCGGGGAGATGCCCCTGCCGCCGTATATCACCGAGCCGCTCCGGGATCCCGCCGAGTACCAGACGGTCTACGCCACCGATGAGCATAGCGTGGCAGCACCGACCGCCGGCCTGCATTTCACGGAGGATCTTCTGGAAGCGGTACAGCATGCCGGTGTGCACCTCGCGACGGTCGAACTCGACGTGGGCCTCGACACCTTCCGGCCGGTCGCCGAGGACGATCCTGCGAGGCACGTGATCCACACCGAGCATTACCGCGTGCCTGAGGTGACGGCGCGCGCGGTCAACGATGCGCGTGCGCGCGGAGACCGGGTGATCGCCGTCGGGACGACGAGCGTGCGCGCGCTCGAGAGCGCCTACAACGAGCAGACCGGGTTGGTGGAGGCGGCCGAGGGGGCCACCGACCTGTTCATCCTGCCGGGCTTCTCGTTCGGCGTGGTCGATGCGCTCCTGACGAACTTCCACGTCCCCCGGTCGACACTGCTCATGATGGTGAGCGCCTTCGCCGGGCGCGACCTCGTCATGCGCGCCTACGAGCTCGCGCGTGAGGAACGTTACCGGTTCCTGTCGTTCGGAGACGCGATGCTCATCGTGTGAGTCCCGCTCAGTCCAGCGGCTCCCACCACGTCCAGTTCGGGTTACCCGCGGCAGGGTCGTCGGGCGACGTTCCGGGCGCGAGCGCGAAGCCTCCGCTCGTGTCCGTACCCGGCGGTACGAAGACATCGCGTCCGCGATCGTCGAAACCACCGAGCACGAAGACCGGGGAGCCGTCCGCGGCGGCGGGGGTGGGGAACTGGGGCGGCAGGGTGGGCCACATCCCGAACGAGGGTATCGACGTGCCCGCAGCGAGCGCATACGGACGCCCGCCGAGCGTACGGGCCACTTGCGAGAAACGGATCATCGCCTCGTCGGGTCCACGCAGGAAGATCGCGCCGGGCTCTGCTTCCGATACCATCACGTCGCGGACGGCCGGTCCGTCCGGGTCGCCGAGGTCGCTCGTGATAGTGCCTGCAGAGGTGAGCGCCGAACGGGGCACGGCGCCATCGGTGCGCGCCCAGACGGTCCCCTCCCACACCACGTATGACGGCGTGCTCTGGACGGATCCCAGGTACTGCGCGGCGTCTTCACTCTCCGGACTCCCCGCCAGCTCCTGCTCGTCGCCTGACATGCGTGCGTCGTCACCCAGCATCAGTTCGGTCGAGTCCGCTGTCGTCATCTGGGAGGACGGGCCGGTCATCTGCACGAGCACGTAGGTCGAGACGGCGCTCACCACGAGCACGACGGCCGCCGCGGAGACGAGCGGCGTGAAGTGCGGTTTCCACCACGCTGGCGCGGTCCGGGGTCGCGGCCGTACGGGTTCGAGCGGCAGCACGACACCCGACCTGGGGGCGGTGCGTGCGGCGGATGCCTCCGATTCGGCCCGGGCTTCAGCCTCGGCGCGTGCTGCGTCGATGATGCGAGCAATCAGCTGCTCCGGAGCACGTCCGTGTGGCGCTGAAGCGATGCGGTCCATGGTCTCGAGCAGCGCGCGGCACTCCGGGCAACGTGCGCAGTGCTCGCGCGCGTGGGCCACGGAGCCCGGCGAGACCTGATCGCCGTCGAGTGCCGCCGATAGGATCTCAGATGCGTGCAGGCAGTCCATCGGCGTCACCTCCCTCAGGCGCATGCAGGATGCGCGTCAGCGCGCGTCGGGCGCGGAACACGCGAGACTTCACCGTGCCCTCGGGCACTCCTAAGACCTCACCGGCCTCGGCGTACGAGAGGCCGAAGATCCCGATGGCGCCGAGCGCCTCCCGCTCCTCGGGCGCGAGGGCTCGGAGGGCCGTCTGGAGCGAGCGGGAGAAGACGACATCGTCAGCGAAGTCGGCGACCGAGAGGGGCTCGAGGGTGACCGGGTCGACGGGGAGCGGCGTGCGCTTACCCGCCCTGACCATGTCCAGGCAGACGTTGCGCGTGACGCGATAGAGCCAGGTGCTGAACCTCGCCCGTCCGTCGAAGCTCCCGATCGTGCGGTACACCTTGAGAAACACCTCCTGGGTGGCGTCCTCGGCTATCTGCACGTCTCCGAAGAACCGCAGTGCATGTGCATAGACCGCGTCGGCATGCAGCCGAACCAGCGCTTCGTACGCGCTAAGATCGCCGGCTGCGGCTGACGCCACCAGATCAGGGTCGCTCATGGGATGAGTGACCATCTTCACCTCTCTATGACGCGATCCATCGTTTCGCGGTTCATCGTGAGAAGCATACCCCGACGACTGGTAGAATCTTCCCATGACCCACTTCCAGTTCTCACTCGATGCAGTTGACGCCACCACCGCAGCCCGTGCGGGCGTCTTCGAGACACCCCATGGAGCGGTGCCGACACCGATGTTCATGCCGGTCGGCACGCGCGCGACCGTGAAGGGCGTCACTCCCGCACAGCTCCACGACATCGGCGCGCACGTGGTGCTCGCCAACACCTACCACCTGTTCCTGCGACCTGGCTCGGACCTCGTGCGCGAGGCGGGCGGTCTGCACCGGTTCATGGCCTGGGACGGTCCGATCCTTACCGATTCGGGCGGATTCCAGGTCTTCAGTCTGGCCGACACGCTCCGACTCACGGACGAGGGCGTGGAGTTCCGTTCGATCGTCGACGGCGCGAAGCACTTCTGGACGCCCGAGGACAACATGCGCATCCAGGAGGATCTCGGCGCCGACATCATCATGCAGCTCGACCAGTGCCCGCCGTACCCTGCCGAACGCGAGTTCGTGGCCACCGCTGTGCGGCGCTCGGCCGAGTGGGCCGCACGTTGCAGACAGGCGCACATCCGTGAGGACCAGGCGCTCTTCGGCATCGTACAGGGCGGCGTCTTCGCGGACCTGCGGGCCGAGAGTGTCGCGCGTCTGACCGACATCGGGTTCCCGGGCTATGGCATCGGCGGGTATTCGGTCGGGGAGCCGCACGACCTCATGCTCGAGAGCCTCGCGCCGGTGGCCGAGCTGCTTCCGAAGGACCGTCCGCGCTATCTCATGGGTGTCGGCAATCCTACGACGATGCTCGAGGCGATCGCGCTCGGGGTCGACCTGTTCGACTGCGTGCTGCCGACGCGCACGGCTCGCACCGGCACCGCGTTCTCGTCGGAAGGCCGGATGAACCTCAAGAACGCGAGGTACGCACGCGACTTCGGCCCGTTGGACCCGGCGTGTTCGTGTCCCGTCTGTTCGACGTACTCACGCGCATACATCAGGCATCTTGTCATCGCCAAGGAGATGCTCTCCTCCACGCTGCTCTCGATCCACAACCTGCACGTGCTCATCGATCTCGCCCGGCAGGCGCGAGAAGCGATCGTCCAGGGCCGGTATGCGGCGTTCCTTGATGCGTGGCGTGCAGGACCGGGGCACGACGACTACTGATCGCTACGGTGCCGGGATCCGTGATCCGGGGAGTATCACCGGGCGACTACGGCGGACTGGTCAACCATGTGGGGTTCTGGTGCTATCATGCGTTGATGCGTGCGCGCCCTTGGTGGCGCGCGATGTTCGTGTGGGTGTCTGGAGGTCGTGGTCATGGAACAGTACGGTCAGATCCTTTCGCTCGTTGTCCTCTTCGGTGCGTTCTACCTGCTGATGATCCGTCCTCAGCAGAAGCGCCAGAAGGAGCACACGGCCTTGGTCGCGTCGCTCGCCGAGGGCGACCGGGTGATCACCATCGGCGGTATGTACGGGTCCGTCCGCACGATCGAGGGAAACCGGGTGGGTCTCGAAGTCGCTCCCGGTGTGATCATCGAGTTCGACCGCTCGGCGGTCGCGTCGAAGGAACAGGCGTAGCACGCCCGTCGGGGCGCGCGAAGGAGGAGACGGTCGAAACAGATGAAGTTGAAGCCAACGAACACGCTCGCCCTCGTGGCGCTGGTGGCGCTTATCGCGCTGTCTGTATGGCAGTTCTGGCCCGTGGAGGACAGGATCACCCAGGGCCTGGACATCAAAGGTGGCCTCTCGGTCACGCTCACGGCTGAAGCACTCCCCGGTGCGCAGCTGAGCGAGGACACGATGGGCCGGGTCGAGACCATCCTGGTAGAACGCGTCAACGGATTCGGCGTCAGCGAAGCCACCGTGCAGCGCCAGGGACAGAGCGCATTCCTGGTGCAGCTCCCGGGTGTGCAGAACGCTCAGGACGCGCTTCGGCTTCTCGGTGAGCCAGGCACACTCGAGTTCGTCGACATGACGAGCGTCACCGACACGGCGACGATCGAACTCATCGGGCGGCAGCTCGAGGCCGAGTACTCCGGCGAGACGACCTCGCTGCCCAAGCTTGACGCGGCCGGTTATGAGCCGTTCATGACCGGCGAGGTGATCACCGATGCCCGGGTCACCACCGACGAGCTCGGCAATCCCGCCGTCTCGGTCTCGATGGACGGCGCTGGTGCGAAGACGTGGGGCGAGGTGACCAGCAGACTCGCCGCCTTCCAAGGGCAGGTCATGATCGCACTCGACGGGTACGCCAAGTCGGCGCCCGCTGTGCAGACGGCCATTCTCGATGGCGACACGCTCATCACCGGCAGCTTCTCTGTCGATGAGGCCAAAGGCCTCGCTGCGATCCTGCAGTCCGGCGCTATGCCGGCCGACATCGAGATCGACGAGGCTCGCGTCGTTGGTCCCACGCTCGGCAAGGAGTCGCTCAACCAGGGTCTGGTCGCCGGACTCGTGGGTGTCGCGCTCGTGGCACTCTTCATGGTCGCGTACTACCGTGGGCTCGGTCTCGTGAGCGTCATCTCGCTGTTCGCGTACGGAGCGCTCATGTTGGGCTCGCTCGGTGTCCTGTCGCGGATGAACGCGTTCGCGCTCACGCTGCCGGGTATCGCCGGACTCATCCTTGGCATCGGTGTGGCGGCCGACACCTCGATCCTGATCTTCGAGCGCCTGAAGGAGGAGATCGACACGGGCAAGACACACCGCAGCGCGGCCAAATCGGCCGTGCGTCATGCGATCGCAACCAGCATCGACGCGGATGTCGTCACGCTCGTCTCGGCGATCGCGCTCTACGCGTTCGCCATCGGGCCTGTGCGTGGGTTCGCCTTCACGCTCATCCTGGGCATTGTCATCGACCTTGTCGCGGCGTTGCTGTTCACGGGGCCGGTCGTGCGGATGCTCGCCGAAGGGACGATGTCGAAGGCACCTGCCTTCTGGGGCGTGAAAGGGGGCGGTACCCGTGGCTAAAACCCGTGTGGACTTCATGGGCAGGAAGAAGTACTTCTTCGCGTTCTCGGGCGCCCTCATCGTCATCAGCATCGTCGCGCTGCTCGTGAAGGGCCTCACCTTCGGTGTGGACTTCCAGGGCGGGACGTCGATGACGCTGATCGACGCCGGCGGCGTCACCACAGAGCAGGTCCGCGACGCGCTGGATGCGGCCGGCGTGCCGGATACGGCCAATGCCACGATCCAGCCCACCGACGACGGAGGTTACATCGTTCGTACGGCCGAGTCAGACACCGCCAGAGCCCAGGAGGCGTTCGCGGCTATCGTCGAGTCGCTCGACCTGCCGGAGCAAGACGCCAACGTGACGACCATCGGCCCGGGCTGGGGCAAGAACGTGACCGACGCGTCGCTGCTCGCCCTTGCCGTATCGATCGCGGCCATCCTGATCTACATCTCGATCCGTTTCGAGTACAAGATGTCGCTCACCGCGGTGCTCGCCTTGCTGCATGACACCGTCATCGTCCTCGGCGTGTATGCGATCTCCGGACGCGAGGTGACGCCGAACACGATCGCGGCCGTCCTCACGATCCTCGGCTACTCGCTCTATGACACGATCGTCGTGTTCCATCGCATCCGCGAGAACGCGGCCGGGCTCACCAAGATGAGCTTCATGGACATGACCAACGAGTCCATCAACCAGGTGCTCATGCGTTGGGTGAACACCGGACTCATCCAGGTGATCCCGGTCCTGGCGCTTCTGTTCTTTGGTGGGGAGACGCTGCAGGACTTCGCCTTCGCGATGGCGATCGGGCTCCTCGCCGCGGCGTACTCGACCGTCGGTCTGGCAAGTCCCCTCTATGCGATCTGGAAAGAGCGCGAGCCGAAGTTCCAGGCGCTCAAGCGCAAGTACGAGGCACAGGCGTCCAAGTAGCGCCGGTGTGGCGGATGACGCCACAACCCTGACGACCCGGAGGGGCCGATACCGCGACGGTGTCGGCCCCTCCCGCTACAATGAGCCCATGACTGACGCCCGCCCCTCCGCATCCCAGCGCCGCTGGGACATCGCTCCCGCCGATGTCCAGACAGCCGCGCAGCTCGCGGCCGACACGGGGTTGTCGGCGATCACTGCACGCATCCTCCTCGCACGAGGCGTCTCAACGCCTGATGAGGTGCGCGCATTCCTCGAGCCGTCACTCGAACGGGACTGGCCGGGCACCGGGGTCATCCCAGGTATGGCCGAGGCGGCCGCGCGGGTCGCAGATGCCATCGGACGCCGCGAACGCATCGTCGTGTTCGGCGACTTCGATCTCGACGGCATCTCCGCGGCTGCTACGGCCACGCTCGGGATACGCGCGCTCGGCGGCGTGGTCGAAGCGGTCGTACCACACCGGTTCAGCGAAGGGTACGGCCTGAGCGAAGCCGCGCTGGAGCGCGTCGCCGGGATGCGACCGGACCTTGTCATCACCGTCGACTGCGGCATCTCCAATGCGCGAGAGGTGGCGATCCTGCGAGAGCGGGGGATCGACGCTGTGATAACCGACCACCACGAGCCCGGTCCCGATGTGCCTTCCGGCGTACCCGTGGCGAATCCGAAGCTCGCCGAGAATGCGCCACCCCTGGCAGGCGCGGGTGTGGCGCTCGCGCTCATCCGGGCGGTCGGGGAGCGTGTGGGAGAGCCCGGAGTGTGGCGCGCGCTCACGGATCTGGCGATGCTCGGCACCGTGGCGGACATGGTGCCGCTGACCGGGGCCAACCGCGCGCTCGTGACCGACGGTCTCGCGAGGGCGAGGCGCGATGCGCGCCCCGGTATCGCCGCGCTTGCCGCGGTGGGAGGCGTGGACACTGCAGCGCTCACATCCGACCAGGTCGCATTCGCGCTCGCGCCGCGACTGAACGCCGCCGGACGCATGGCGGACCCCGCCATCGCTCTCTCACTGCTGCTCTCGGAGGAGGCGGGAGCCGCGAGCGATCTGGCGCATGCGCTCGACGAGCACAACCGCGTTCGTCAGTCCGTCGAGGGCGACCTGCTCGATGCCGCTCTTGCCGAGGCGGGACGTGCGTACACGCCGGGTGACCGCGTGCTGGTCGTTGCCGGCGAGGGATGGCATGAGGGGGTGCGCGGGATCGTCGCATCGCGGCTCGTGTCTCGCTTCGGGGTGCCTGCGCTCGTGTTCTGTATCGACGGCGATGAAGCGCAGGGTTCCGGCCGGAGTCTGCCGGGAATCGATCTATACGCGGCGGTCGCGCGGCTCGCGCCGATGCTCACGCGGTACGGGGGCCACGAGATGGCGGTTGGCGCCACGCTTCCGGCAGTCGCTGTAGAGCGGTTCCGTGACGCGCTGCGGGAGCAGTTCGCGTCCCTTCCGGCCGCCTCGTTCGAGACGGGTATCGCGATCGATGCCGAGGTGCCGCTCGACGCCCTCTCGCGCGAACTCGCCGCCGAGCTGGCTTTGCTCGGCCCGTTCGGATTCGCCAATCGCCGCCCGATGCTCTCGGCGTACGGGGTGTTCATGAACGGGCGCAAGCGCGTCGGTAAGTCGGAGGACCACCTTCGCTTCACCGCATACGACGGCGTGACCGCACTGCCGTCGATCGCGTTCCGCTGTGACGCCATCGAGACGCTCGTGGACGTAGAGTCGGCGGTCGATATCGCGTTCGAACTCGAGCTGGACCAGTGGCGCGGGGTCGAACGTGTACAGCTGCTCGTCCGTGATGTCCGGCTCCGTGAGTCGGTTGCGGGCGCTGTCGCGGCCGAACTCGTCGACGACCTCTTCGCGCATGCCGAGGAGATCATCGCCCGGGGCGAGTACGCGGGTATCGGTGAGGCGGCGAGCTTTCACACGAAGCTCGCCGGGGTGACGTTCGAGGGCCGTCAGGGCGTGATCTCGCGGCTTGCGCCCGGAATGCCCTTGCGGCTCGAGCGTCAACCCGATAACGGGTACGACCCCAACGCGTGTGCACTCTTCGAACCGTTCGGCGATCAGGTGGGATATCTGAACCGGAAGCTCGCCGCCGAGCTTGCGCCCGTGCTCGATGCGGGTGTGGAGTACGACGCTGAGGTCGCCGATATCACGGGAGGCGCCGAGGGCGAAAGTCTTGGCGTGAACGTGCTGATCGAGCGACGCGGCGGGTCTCTCGGCCCGGATGAGGAGGCGGCCCGCGCGGCGGTGGAGCGTCGATCGCACCTCGCCGCGCTTGCACCTCACGAGCGCGATGCGGAGCTTGTGGACCACTTCATAGGGGACCGCACGCTGCATGCCGCGCAGGTGGACGCGCTCGCGCACCTGGCGGCAGGTCGTTCTACCCTTGCGGTGATGGCGACCGGACGGGGTAAGTCGCTCATCTTCCATCTCCACGCGGCCCGCGAGGCGATCGCACGCCGTCGCGCATCGGTGTTCGTCTACCCGCTACGCGCGCTCGTCGCCGACCAGGCGTTCGTGCTTGAGGAGCGGTTCGGTGAGATCGGTCTTTCGGTTCTCACGTTGACGGGTGAGACGTCGACGGTCGGCCGTGATGCGGCCTTCGCCGCGCTCGCCGATGGCTCGCTCGACGTGGTGCTCACCACGCCGGAGTTCCTGGACCACCACGTCGCACGTTTCGCGGGGGCGGACCGTGTCGGATTCGTCGTCGTCGATGAGGCGCATCATGTCGGGCTTTCGCGGGCGGGGCATCGACCAGCCTACGCGCGGCTCGGTTCCGCAGCGGGCGCGCTCGGCGGCCCGACGGTACTCGCCGCCACGGCAACGGCTCCGGATGACGTTGCGACTGCGATCGTCGCCGACCTCGGCATCACGTCGGTCGTGCTCGATCCCACCGTACGCGAGAATCTCGCGATCGCTGACCGGCGCGGGGTTGAGGACAAGGTGGCGTACATAGCAGGCATCGCCGCGCGTGGCGAGAAGGTCATCGTGTACGTGAACAGCCGGGACGTCTCCGTCAAGCTCGCCCGGCAAATCCGCACCCGCCTGCCGGACCTGACGCACCGCGCGGTCTTCTACAACGGCGGAATGACCCGCGAGGTGCGGCATGCGGTGGAGCGTGCGTTCCGTGAGGGCGATATCAGCGTTGTGGTCGCCACGAGTGCGTTTGGTGAAGGTGTCAACATCGGCGACGTGCGACACGTGGTTCTGTACCATCTTCCGATGGGCGAGGTGGAGTTCAACCAGCTCTGCGGTCGGGGAGGGCGCGACGGGAAGCTTGCCACCGTGCACCTGCTCTACGGCGAGCGCGACGTGCGCCTCAATCGCATGATCCTTGAGTCGGCAGCGCCTTCGCGCGAGGACCTCGGCGCGCTCTATCTCACGCTCAGGGAGAGCGCCGGTGATGTTGACGGCTTCGTCGAGACGACCAACGCCGAGTTGGCGGAGCAGGTGAAGCGCAGACGACCGAAATCCGCTCTGAACGACAAGGGTGTCTCCACCGGCATCGGTGTCTTCAGGGAGCTCGGGCTCGTGGCGAGCGAAGGGACCGGCGCGTACCGGCGGCTCAGGATGCTTCCCGCACCCGAGGCCAAGCTCGACCTTGCGGATTCGGTACGATACGCGGAGGGGCTCGACGAGCTCGCGGAATTCGAGGCGTTTCGCATCCGCGCGCTCGGGTCGTCGGCCGACGAGTTGCTGCACGCCTTCGACCGGCCTATCCTGCCTACACTACCGTGAACCTGTCCCGGCCGGGCGCACGTGACCCCCAGGCCGAGAACCGCATACCACCTACGGAGGACCGCACGTGTCGGTGACGCTCGAAGGGCTCGAGGCCCAGATCCGCTCGTACAATCCCTCGGCGGACCTGCGAGGGATCGAAGACGCCTATGCGTTCGCACTCGAGCACCACGCGGGGCAGATGCGCAAGAGCGGCGAGCCGTTCATCACACACCCGCTCGAGGTCGCGATGATCCTCGCGGGACTCAACCTGGACACCGCCACGATCCAGGCGGCCATCCTCCACGATGTGGTGGAGGACAGTTCGGTCAGCCTCAAGGAGGTCCGCGAGCGGTTCGGCGACGAGGTCGCGGCCCTCGTGGACGGCGTCACCAAGCTCGGGCGCATCAAGTTCAGTTCGCTTGCCGAGGCGCAGGCCAACAACCTCCGCAAGATGCTGATCGCCATGGCCAAGGATATCCGCGTGATCCTTATCAAGCTCGCGGACCGGCTCCACAACATGCGGACACTGGCCGCGCTTCCCGAGGAGAAGCAGCACCGCAAGGCCATCGAGACGATGGAGATCTACGCACCACTCGCGCACCGTCTCGGCATCAGCTCGATGAAGTGGGAGCTCGAGGACCTCGCGTTCTACTACCTCGAGCCGCGCAAGTTCGCGCAGATCCAGAAGATGGTCGCCGAGAGCCGCACCGCCCGCGAAGCGTATCTGCATCAGGTGATAGAGCAGCTGTCAGGGGAGCTCGAAGCCATCGGCGTGGCGAGCGAGATAGCGGGTCGCCCGAAGCACCTGTACAGCATTTATCAGAAGATGACGCACCGCGGTAAGGACTTCTCGGAGATCTACGACCTCATCGCGCTCCGCGTGATCGTGGATTCGGTCAAAGACGTCTACGGCGCGCTCGGTACGGTGCATTCGATCTGGAAGCCGATGCCGGGCCGGTTCAAAGACTATGTCGCCATGCCCAAGTTCAACATGTACCAGTCGTTGCACACCACGGTCATCGGACCCGCGGGCCGTCCGCTGGAGATCCAGATACGCACCGAGGAGATGCATCGCACCGCCGAGTACGGTATCGCCGCTCACTGGCGGTACAAGGACGGCGGGCGTGCCGATGAGGCGTTCGACGAGCGGCTCGCGTGGTTGCGTCAGATGCTCGAGTGGCAGACGGAGCTCAAGGATCCCCGCGAGTTCATGGAGGCGCTCAAGATCGACCTCTTCGAGGATGAGGTCTTCGTGTTCTCGCCCAAGGGGGACGTCATCTCGCTCCGCCGCGGCTCCACGCCGATCGACTTCGCCTACGCGATCCACACCGAGGTGGGTCACCACTGCGTGGGGGCCAAGGTCAACGGCTCCATCGTGACGCTCGACTACGAGTTGCAGATGGGCGATCGTGTCGAGATCCTCACCAACAAGAACTCCTGGCCGAGTCGCGACTGGCTCTCGATCGTGAAGACGTCCTCGGCGCGGAGCAAGATCCGCAGCTACTTCTCGCGCGCGAGCCGCGAGGATGATCTGGTCAAAGGCAAGGACGAGCTTGGCAGGATCCTGCGTAAACAGGGGATGCACGTCAGCGCCAACACCGTCGCCAAGGCACTCGACGTCGTTGCCAAGGATATGAACCTCCAGGAGGGCGACGACCTGCTAGCGTCGATCGGATCAGGCAAGCAGAGTCCCAAGCAGGTGGTCACCAAGCTCATAAAGGTGCTTGCCAAGGAGGGTCACGCGGTCGTCCCTGAGGAGCCGGAGCCGGAACCCAAGCCGATCATGGCTCAGCAACCCAGGCGACGCAGCGGGACCGGGGTGAAGGTCAAAGGCATCGACGACGTCCTCATCCGGCTCGCGCACTGCTGCAATCCGGTTCCCGGTGACCCCATCGTGGGATTCGTGACCCGGGGCCGCGGCGTCTCGGTCCATCGCGAGGACTGCCCGAACGCGTGCGAGCTCGTCTCCTCCAGTCCGGAGCGCATCCTTGAAGTCGAGTGGGATGCTGCCGCCAAGACGACCTATCAGGTCGAGATCCTCATCGAGGCGCTCGATCGCACCCGTTTGCTGCAAGATGTCTCGATAGCACTCGCCGACGCGGGTGTGAACGTCCTCTCGGCCGCGATATCGACGGATCGTCAGGGGGTAGCGTACCTGCGCTTCCTGTTCGAGCTGGGGAGCATGGACCAGCTCCAGAAGGTGCTCGCGACGGTACGCGGGGTCAACGGGGTATTCGATGCGCGGCGCACGATGCCCGACAACTCAAAGAAGCGAGGAGGTCCGGCATGCGGGTGAGGCGGCTGACACTCGGCCCGCTTGACACGAACTGCTGGCTCGTCGATGACGGCGCGGGTGGGCCGGTGCTCGTGATCGATCCCGCCGATGAGGCCGAGGTGATCCTCGGCGCCCTGGCGGGCGCGGAGGTGGAAGCCGTCGTGCTCACGCACGGCCACTTCGATCACATCGCAGCCGCTCGAGAGGTGTGCGAAGCCACCGGGGCACCGCTGCTCGTCCACGCCGCAGACGCTCCGGGTCTCACGAGTCCGGTGGGTACGGGTGGGGCGGCCTTTGGGTTCGACGTGACGGCGCCGTCGGCGGACCGGACGCTCGAGGACGGCGACACGGTGGCCGCCGGCGGCGTGACGCTCGACGTCATCGCCACACCGGGGCACACACCGGGTTCCCTCTGTCTTTCGGGCCACGGTCACCTGTTGAGCGGTGATACGCTGTTCGCCGGCAGTATCGGCCGTACCGACTTCCCGGGTGGCGACATGTCGGCGATGCGTCGCTCGATCGCCCGGCTCGCCTCGCTTCCCGACGATGTGCGCGTACATCCCGGCCACGGTCCGGAGACGACGATCGGCCGGGAGCGACGCGTGAATCCGTTCTTCCCGAGGGCCTAGCACCGGAGTTGCTACACGGTCCGTGACCCGCACGTCTCAAACACAAGGAGCCAGGTATGCTCGACATCCTCATCATCATGAACAACTACTTCCACGACGTGGCGACGGCGGTCCTCGTCGCGGCCGCGGCGATCATGTGGGTCCTGTATCGTCGGGCGCTCACCGGAGGTCCCGACACGCTCGTGGCCCTCCGCAACGCCTACCCCTCACTGACGACGTTCGCCCGGTGGGCGTTAGTATGGGTGATTCTCGGCGGCATCCCGCGTGTCTTCACCTTCAACACTCACGACCTGGGCGCCGTGCACGGTGACATGGAGTACCTGATCCCGGCGATCGCGGTGAAGCACATCTTCGAGGTGGCGGCCGTGGTGGCTGGCGTCGTCCTGTGGCAGCGTGTCAAGGCGCGGTTCATCCAGTCAGCGGCTGGGGTCTCCTCGCACTCCTAGTCGACACCGTGTTGCCGAGGGCCGCGTTCGGCTTCGACCTCGATGTGCTCCACGCGTAGCCGCTCATCCATGCTTGGGCTACACTCTGTAGGCCGAAATCACCGTACGCGAAAGGGCTCTCCCGTGAACGCACGCGCGCCAAAGGGTACCGCAGACATGCTCCCGGATACCGCGCGGGCCTGGGAGCATCTGCAGCGCGTCGCACAGGACCTGTTTGCCCGATACGGTTACGAGCCGGTCTACACGCCGCTCTTCGAGCACACCGAGGTCTTCAC
>JAFGAG010000062.1 GCA_016933785.1 Coriobacteriia bacterium
CCGGGTATCGAGCGCGTGCTCCGCACACGCGAGCACTTCGAGCGGTTCGTCGGCAGCGACGCGGTCGTGCATACCGTCAAGCCGATCGACGGGCGAGCGCGGTACACCGGGCGTCTGACAGGGATCGTCGACGGGGATGTCGTTCTGGTGGCTGATGGACAGGAGATCCGCGTGCCGTTCGATGCGATCGAACGGGCACGTTTGAAGGCCGACTTCGGTACGGCGGTCGAAAGGGACGGGACACACTCATGAGCTCCGAGCTGATGGACGCACTGCGGGAACTAGCCCGCGAAAAGAACATCGACGAGACGGACATGCTCGAGCGGCTTGAAGAGCAGCTCGCGGTCACCTACAAGCGCATCCTCGATACTGAGAACGACTGCTCGGTCTCCATCGACCGCGAGAGCGGACGCATACACGTCTACGAGCTCGTGCCGGTCGGTGGTACGGAAGAGGAGCCTGTCTTCGAGGCGCGGGATGTCACGCCCTCGGACATCTCCCGCTACGCCGCCACCGCAGCCAAGCAGGTCATCACGCAGTCGATCCGCGAGGCCGAGCGTGAGCAGATCTTCGAGGAGTACGCCGACCGCATCGGTGACAGCATCACCGGCACGGTCCAGCAGTCGGACTCGCGCTACACGCTCGTGAAGATCCGCGAGGGCGTCGAGGCTCTCCTGCCGCACGCCGAACAGCCGCCCAACGAGCGCTACGAGCACAACCAGCGCCTCAAGGCGCTGGTTATCGACGTCCGCAAGACCTCGAGCGAGCCCTCCATCGTGGTATCACGCACGCACCCCAATCTGCTCAAGCGGCTCTTCGAGCTCGAGGTCCCCGAGATCTACGACGGCATCGTGGAGATCAAGAGCGTGGCTCGCGAGCCCGGGATGCGGTCCAAGATCGCGGTCTCGTCGCGTGAGCCGGGTCTCGACCCTGTCGGCGCGTGTGTCGGGCCTAAGGGCAGCCGAGTCCGCATGGTCGTAGCCGAGCTGCGCGGCGAGCGGATCGACGTCGTACCGTGGTCCGAGGACCCGGCCACCTTCGTCGGAAACGCCCTGTCTCCCGCCAAGGTCGCTCGCGTGATAGTCTCCGATGACTCTCACACCGCCACGGTGATCGTGCCCGATGACCAGCTGTCGCTCGCGATCGGCAAGGAGGGGCAGAACGCCCGCCTCGCCGCCAAGCTCACCGGTTGGCGCATCGACATCAAGAGTCTCGGTCAGGCGGTCTCGACCGGCCTCGCCGAAGCGGCTTCCGGTGCGGACGGTGGAGCCGACGACGGTGACGGACGCTGCATCGCCGTCACCAGCACCGGGATCCGATGCCGCAACCAGGCGCGTCCTGGGAGCCACTACTGCGGCGTCCATGAGAAGGAGGCGGCTGACCAGTCGTGACCCAGCGCCCGACTCCTCAACGGACCTGTGTTGCCTGCAGGCGCGTCGATGACAAGCGCTCGTTCGTGCGCCTTGTCCGTGACGCCGAGGGTGACGTGCACGTGGATCCGTCTGGGAAGGCCCCGGGACGCGGCGCTTCGGTGTGCGCGTCGATCGCGTGCTTCGAGAGTGCAGTGACCAAGAACAGGTTTGCATCCGCGCTCCGTGCAAGCCTCGGTGAAGAGGACGTGGAGCGATTGAGACATGAATTCGAGGACGTGCTCCAGACCCGTGGAGCCTCCGCCCCAGGAACTGGACGGTGACGCTGATGCCTGCGATGCGTGTACACGAACTCGCCAAGGAGTTCGGAATGACTTCAAAGGAGTTGCTCGATCATCTGGAGCGGCTCAAGATCCCCGCGCGCAATCATGCATCCACGCTGGTTGAGGCGTACGTCGACAAGATCCGTAAGGACCTGCACGACGTCATCGAGGAGAAGCAGAAGGAGATGGAGGCCGAGGCCGCCGCTCAAGCAGCCGCTGAGGCCGAACGTCTCGCCGCGGAGCAGGCCAAGCGGGAAGCCGAGGCTGCCGCGAAGGCGGCTGCCGACGCCGCACAACGGGCCGAAGCGGAGGCCGCCCGCAAGGCGGCGGACGAGGAGCGCGCCAAGGCCGAGGCCGAAGCCGCCGCCCGTGAGGCAGAGGAGCGTGCACGACGCGAGGCTGAAGAGGCCGCACGCACGGAGGCTCAGAAGAAGGCAGAAGCTGAGGCCGCCGCTCTCGCAGCTGAGGCTGCACTCGCCGAGGCCGAAGAAGCCGCCCGCTACCGCCAGATGGCCAAAGACGCCGAGGCGGCGCAAGCCCCCGCTCCGGCGACGAACCTCATCGCCGATGCCGCGAAGATGGTGCAGTCCGATCAGGACCGCCGTGGGAAGAAGAAGTCGAAGAAGCCATCCGGCAGGCGTGAAGCGCCGGCGCATCCGCATATCTCGGCCGATGAGAAGCCGCACGTCGAGACCGCCACAATCACGATAACGGTCAACTCGACGGTGGCTCAGTTCGCTGAAGCCCTCGAGGTCACGCCGGGTGAGGTCGTCAAGCGGCTTCTCATGCTTGGTGACCCCCATACCGTGAACCAGCCGATGAGCCGCGACGCCATGGAGATCCTCGCCGAGGACCTCGGCGTTGAGGTTCAGATCGTCACGCCGGAGGAGGAGCCTGGCTTCACCTTCGTCGACGACCCGGCCGACCTGAAGCCCCGTCCGCCGGTCGTCACCGTTATGGGTCACGTCGACCACGGTAAGACCTCGCTCCTTGATGCGATCCGGGAGACCGGTGTGGCCGACACCGAGGCCGGCGGCATCACGCAGCATATCGGTGCGTCTGTCGTCCAGAAGAACGGACGCCAGATCACCTTCATCGACACCCCGGGCCACGAGGCCTTCACAGCGATGCGGGCGCGCGGCGCCAACATCACCGACATCGTCATCCTCGTCGTCGCCGCTGACGACGGTGTGATGCCACAGACCGTCGAGGCTATCCACCACGCGAAGGCCGCGGGCGTCCCGATCATCGTGGCGGTCAACAAGATCGACAAAGACGGTGCGAACCCCGAGCAGGTCAAGCAGATGCTGACCGAGCACGAGATCGTGCCCGAGGAGTGGGGCGGTACGACCATCTTCGTGAACGTGTCGGCCAAGAAGCGCATCGGCATCGAGGACCTCCTCGAGATGGTCCTGCTGCAGGCGGACATGCTCGAGCTGACCGCCAACCCTGGCGCGCTCGCATCCGGGGTGGTCATCGAGGCCAAGCTCGACAAGGGCCGTGGCCCCGTCGCCACAGTGTTGGTGCAGCGCGGCACGCTCCGCGTGGGTGACTCGATCGTCGCGGGCACCAGTCACGGCCGCGTCCGTGCGCTCGTCAGCCCGAAGGGCGACACGGTGGATGTCGCGACCCCGGCCAACCCGGTCGAGATCGTCGGTATCTCCAGCGTGCCTTCCGCCGGTGACGAGTTCCGCGTGTTCGCCGATGAGCGCGACGCACGCGATCTCGCCGAGGACCGTGCCCTACGTCAGCGCCTGATCGATCACGAGCACAAGACCCGTGTCACGCTGGACGACCTGTTCGCCCGCATCAAGGAGGGAGAGCTCAGGGAGCTCAACCTGGTGGTCAAGGCGGACGTGCAGGGCTCCATCGAAGCCCTCCGGGATGCCCTCGACAAGATGGATCAGTCCGAGGTTCGCATCAACATCATCCACTCAGGCGTCGGTGGCATCACCGAGACCGATGTCATGCTCGCGACCGCATCCGACGCGATCATCATCGGGTTCAACGTGCGGCCGCTGCCCGTCGCTCGCGAACTCGCCGAGAAGGAGAAGGTGGACATGCGGCTCTACCGCGTGATCTACCAGGCCATCGAGGAGATCAACGCGGCGCGCGTGGGTATGCTCGCACCCACGATCGAGGAGCGCGACACGGCGCACATCGAGGTCCGCGATCTGTTCAAGGTACCGAAGCTCGGCACTATCGCAGGCTGCTTCGTGCAGGAAGGCGAAGTCACCCGTGACGACCGGATCCGTATCGTCCGCGACGGGACCATCATCCATGACGGGAAGCTGCATTCGTTGCGCCGTTTCAAGGACGATGTGAAGTCGGTCAAGCAGGGCTACGAGTGCGGTATCGGCATCGAGAACTTCCAGGATCTCAAGGTCGGCGACGTCATCGAGGCGTACCGCATCGTCGAGGTCGCCCGCGAGGAGTGATCATATGAAAAGCACCCCCCGTACCCGCAGGCTCGGTGAAAGCGTCCGCGAGGCGCTGAGCGAGGTGCTTCGGGACGATGTAGCGGACCCCCGGGTGGATTTCGTCACCATCACTTCGGTGGAGGTGTCATCGGACCTGAACCTCGCCAACGTGTATGTCACGACACACGGTGGCGAAGCGGAGTACGAGGCGTTGCTCGAAGGCCTCCGTTCCGCGGACAAACGGATCCGTGCAGGACTGGCCCGCCGCGTGCAGATGCGCGTCGTCCCCGAACTGCGCTATCACCTCGACACCTCACTCGATCAGAGCATGAGGATCACCGAAGCTCTGAAGGATGTGCCACCCACGCTGCTCGTCGACGAGGACAACGAGTGAGCACTGAGGTCGACCTTGCACGTGCGGCCGAGGTGCTCGGCAGCGCACGCTCGGTCGTCATCGGCGCACACGTCGATCCGGACGGGGACGCCGTAGGCTCGGTCCTCGGCCTGCTGCACATCCTCGACGAGGCGGGCATCTCGGCTGTCCCGGTCCTGCCGACCGCTGCGGGATTGCCGGGCACCTACGCGTTCCTCCCGGGGGCCGACCGCTTCCGGCATACCGCAGGGGTGGAGCCGCCCGAGGTGTTCGTGGCACTGGACAGCCCTTCACCGCAACGGCTCGCCGACGGTGAAGCACTCGCACGGTCCGCATCCACGCTCGTTATGATCGACCACCACCCCGACGCGGATGCCGACGCCGATGGTGCGATCACGGTGTTCGATCCGTCCGCGGCTGCCACCGGTTGCCTGGTGTGGCGCCTCGCGGAGCACCTTGGTGTCGCTCCGGACGCCGACGCCGCGACGTGTCTCTACACGGCGGTGCTCACCGATACCGGACGCTTCAGCTACTCAAACACCGACGCATCGACGTTTCTCCTCGCCGCGCGGATGGTCGACGCCGGCGCGCATCCCAACGACATTTACAGCGCCGTCTACGAGAACCGCTCGGCCGGTGCACAAGCGCTGCTCGCGCGTGCACTCGGCCGCATCACGCCTGCGAACGGGGGTCGTGTCGCGTATGCGTGGGTCACCGATGCCGACTTCGTCGAGACCGGCGCGCTGCCGTCCGAGGGAGAGAATCTGATCGACCATGTCCGCGCACTGGGTGGAGTCGACGCGGTGTTCCTCGTGAAGCTCAGCGGCCCTACGGCCCGCATCAACCTCCGGGCCAAAGGTCCGACCGACGTCGGCTCGATCGCTCGCGCCCTGGGCGGGGGAGGGCACCGCGCCGCTGCCGGTGCGACCATCGATGGCGACCTTGAAGCCGCACTCTCGCTGCTGCTGCCTCTGCTCCCCGGAGGCGGCGCATGATGGCACGCCGGGGGGCGACCGGGCTGTCGGGCATGCTCGTCATCGACAAGCCGGGCGGCATGACCAGCCACGATGTCGTTGCGCGGCTGCGGAGGGCGACGGGGGAGCGGCGTATCGGCCATGCCGGGACCCTCGACCCGCTCGCCACGGGCATCCTCTTGGTGCTCGTCGGCTCTGCCACGAGGCTCGAGCGCTATCTCTCCGGACACGACAAATCATACCGGGCGCTCATCTCCTTCGGCTCTGAGACGGATACCCTCGATGCCGACGGTGCGGTCAGCACCGTGCATCCGATCCCCGACGCCGTTCTCGATGCGACCGAGGCACAGAGGATCCTGGACGGGTTCCTGGGGCCGGGATCCCAGATCCCACCGGTGTATTCGGCGATCAAGCGGGACGGCGTCCCGGCACATCGACTAGCACGCGCCGGAACCGACGTGGAGATGCTTCCGCGCGACATCGTCGTTCATGAGGCCGTGCTGGAAGGTATCGACGCCTCGAACGCCACGTGGGATGTTCGCTTCGCGGTCTCCAAGGGCACGTACATCCGCTCGCTCGCACGCGACATCGGTGTTGCGGCAGGTTCCGGCGCCCACCTCGCCGCGCTTCGCAGGACCGCGGTGGATGCCATCACCATCGAGCGTGCCCGGGCACTCGATGAGGTCTGTGTTGCTGCGGCCGCAGGTGAGCTGGTGTCGTTGTTCGTTGACCCGGTGCCCGCTCTCGGGTTTCCGGTCATCGAAGGCGACGCCGTGACCGTGCGCGCGGGACGCGCGTTACCTGCACCGGCGGTCGGCCTTCCCCTCAGCGACGACCGGGTCTCGGTGATCGTCGAGGGACGGCTCGGCGCCGTCTACCGCGCCGCGCCGGACGGGTACGCACCCGAGACCGTGTTCATCCCGGAGGTCGCCCGATGACGCAGACCCTCTGGCACAGGACCGACGAGCAGCGCATCGGAGAGGCGGCCGTGGCGATCGGCGTGTTCGACGGCGTTCACATCGGGCACCAGACGCTCATCCGCGATGCGGTCGAGACCGCCGCGGACGAAGGGGTGATGTGCTGCGTCGTGACCTTCGATCGCGACCCCGACCAGGTCGTCACGCCCGACCGTGCCGCGCCACAGCTGACCAGCCTCGATGACAAACTTGCGCTCATAAGCGAGCTCGGCCCCGATGTCATACTCGTGGTGCCGTTCGATACCCGTCTTGCCGCGCTATCACCCGATTCGTTCATCGACGACGTCCTCATGCGCGTGCTCATCCCTCGGGTCGTGATCGTCGGAGAGGACTTCCGGTTCGGGGTGCGTGCCTCGGGAGATGTCGCGACCCTCAGAGCCTGCGGAGAGCGGGACGGGTTCGAGGTGATCGCGCATGAGTTGGTGACCCGAGAGGGGTCGCCGGTGACGTCCACGCGGGTTCGGGCGCTGGTGGACGCCGGCGATGTCGCAGCCGCCGCACGCCTTCTGGACCGCCCCCACCGCCTCGAAGGCCGGGTCGTTGCCGGCCGGTCCCGTGGCCGAGGACTCGGCGCTCCCACCGCGAACCTCGTCTTCGACCCACGTATGGCACTGCCCGGCGAGGGCGTGTACGCGGCACGTGTCGCACACGGAAGCAGCGTGTATCGCGCCGCTGTATCGGTCGGCATGCCTCCGACCTTCGCTGACGCCATGTCACGATTCGAAGTACATCTGCTCGACTTCGAGGGCGATCTCTACGGTGCCACGCTGAACGTGGAGTTCGTCGATCGTATCGGAGCCCACAGACACTACGATGCCGAAGGCGACCTCGCCGCAGCCATCTCGACGTTCATCGTGGCCGTTCGTGAACGGGTGGCGTTGTAACCACGCTGCTCACCCGGTGTCACCGCCCGGCACCGTGTGTGCTATACTCTGCCGGTTGTACCGATGACCCGGTCCCTGGACTTGCGACTCACCACCGCTTCTCTCGGCACCGGGCGACTTCCGATGAAAGGTGAAAGAGAATATGGCACTCGAGAAGGACGTCAAGTCCGCTATCATCGCCGAGCACGCCCGCACCGAGGGCGACACCGGCTCCGCGGAGGTCCAGGTCGCGCTCCTCACGCAGCGCATCCGCGATCTCACCGAGCACCTCCGCACCCACAGCCACGACCACCACACCCGTCGCGGGCTCCTGAAACTCGTCGGGCAGCGTCGTCGGCTCTTGAACTACCTCAAGAAGAACGACATCGAGCGTTACCGCGCGATCGTCGCGAAGCTGGGGCTCCGCAACTAGATATGGCACCACGTGAAGGCGGGGAATGCCCCGCCTTCACTGACGTAGGGGCACGAGGCCCCGCATGATTGGCCGCCGCCAAGGGGGCGACGCGGCCGGAGAAGAGGAAGAGGATGGGAAAGATTTCCGAGAGTTTTGAGCTGTACGGACAGCAGTACACGCTCGAGACCGGCGAGCTGGCCAAGCAGGCCGGCGGTGCCGTACTGGTGCGCCAGGGTGACAGCATCATCCTGGTGACCGCGACCGCGAGCAAGGAGCCCAAGGACCTGGACTTCTTCCCGCTCACCGTCGACTTCGAAGAGCGCATGTACGCCGCTGGGCGTCTGCCCGGTGGGTTCATCAAGCGCGAGACGCGCCCAAGCGAGAAGGCCACGCTCACCGCGCGCATGATAGACCGTCCGATCCGTTCGGCGTTCGCTGACGGATTCCGCAACGACGTCCAGGTGATCGCCACGGTCTTCTCGGCCGACCAGGAGCACCAGATCGACGTCATCTCCATCATGGGCGCCTCCGCGGCGCTCATGGCCGCAGGCATCCCGTTCGAGGGCCCGCTCGCCGGCGTGCGCATCTGCCGCGACGAGTTCGGCGAGTTCCTCGTCAACCCGACCTTCGATGAAGCGGAAGCGTCCGACCTCGATCTCGTCGTCGCCGGCTCGCGTGACGCCATCTACATGGTCGAAGCCGGCGCGAACGAGGTGTCCGAGGAGGACATGCTCAAGGCACTCACCTTCGCCCAGGAAGCCATCGGCGAGTTCTGCGCCGTGCAGGAGCGCTTCCTCGAGAAGGTCGACATCACCCCCATGGTCGTCAAGATCGACGAGCCCGCGGCCGAGCTCCGCGAGCGGATCTTCGCCGCGGGTGCTGAGAAGATGCGCGAGGCGCTTCACAACCCTGACAAGCACGCCCGCATGGACGCGGTCGCTGCGGTCAAAGACGGACTCAAGAGCATCTTCGACGAGGCCGAGTACGCCGCCAACGCGAAGCACATCAAGGGTCTCATGAAGGCCCTCGAGAAGAAGACGATGCGCGAGATGGTCCTCGAAGAGGGCGAGCGCGCTGACGGTCGTGCCGTCACCGAGATCCGCCCGATCAGCTGCGTGGTGGACTTCCTGCCGCGTGCGCACGGCACCGGCCTGTTCACCCGCGGTCAGACCCAGGTGCTCTCCGTCCTCACCCTCGGCATGCTGAACGAGTGGCAGCGTCTCGACACGATCGACGTGTCCGAGGGCAAGCGCTACATCCACCACTACAACTTCCCGCCGTTCTCCACCGGCGAGACCGGCTTCATGCGCGGACCGAAGCGCCGCGACATCGGCCACGGAGCGCTGGCCGAGCGTGCGCTTCTGCCGGTGATCCCGGCCGAGGAGGAGTTCCCGTACACCATCCGCATCGTCTCCGAGGTACTCGAGTCCAACGGCTCGAGCTCGATGGGCTCGGTCTGCGGTTCGACGATGTCGCTCATGGACGCCGGCGTGCCGATCAAGGCTCCGGTCTCGGGTATCGCTATGGGTCTGATCAAGGAGGGCGACCGCTACGCGATCCTCTCTGACATCCAGGGTCTCGAGGACTTCCTCGGCGACATGGACTTCAAAGTCGCTGGCACCGAAGCCGGCATCACCGCACTGCAGATGGACAACAAGGCCAAGGGCCTCTCGGTGGACATCCTCTCCGAGGCGCTCACGCAGGCCAAGGCCGGCCGTGCGCACATCCTCGGAAAGATGCTCGAGGCGATCGACACGCCGCGGGACGACCTCAAGGAATACGCGCCCCGGATCATCACCATCAAGATCCCGACCGACAAGATCCGTGACGTCATCGGCCCTGGCGGCAAGGTCATCAAGGGCCTCGTCGAGGAGACCGGTGCGGACATCGACGTCAACGACGACGGCACCATCTACGTAGCGTGCCGCGATGCCCGTGCACTGGAAGCGGTCGAACGCATCAAGGCGATCGTCCGCGACGTCGAGCCCGGCGAGAAGTACAAGGGCCGTGTCGTCTCCATCCAGCCCTTCGGCGCGTTCATCGAGTTGATTCCCGGTAAGGATGGACTGCTCCACATCTCGAAGATGGCCAAGGGCCGTATCGCCCAGGTCGAGTCGGTGCTCAACATCGGTGATGAGGTCGAGGTCGTCGTGCAGGAGATCGACGACCGCGGCAAGGTATCCCTCGAGCTCATCGAGAAGTTCGACGTGCCCGAGGGTGCCGAGGCACCTGCGCCTCGCCGCGACGATCGTGGCCACGGTGGTGGCCACGGCGGCGACCGCGATCGCAAGCCCCGCCGTCGCGACTAGCACTACCGAGTGACACCCGACGGCCCGGGAGCGCACACGCGCCTCGGGCCGTCTCACCATACGAGAGGATCGGTGCGCATGTTCTACGACAAGACGGTGCTCGACAGCGGCATCACGGTCATCACCGAGCCGATGGACACGGTGCGATCGGTCGCGCTCGGCATCTGGTGTTCGGTCGGTAGCCGCGATGAATCGCCTGTTGACGCCGGGATGTCGCACTTCATCGAGCACATGATGTTCAAGGGCACGCCCACCCGGACTGCAGCCCAGATCTCGGAATCCTTCGATCGACTCGGCGCCGAGCTCAACGCATTCACCAGCAAGGAATACACGTGCTACTACGCCAGGCTCATCGATCAGCACCTGCCCGAGGCGGTCGAGATCCTCTCGGACATGGTCGTCAACGCCTCGCTCGCACAGGATGCGTGCCTCTCCGAGCGCGAGGTCGTGCTCGAAGAGATCTCGCGCTACGATGACCAGCCCGAAGACCAGGTGCATGAACTCTTCGCGCAGACGCTGATGCCTTCGCACCCGCTGGGCCTGCCCGTGATCGGACACAAGGGCACGGTGAGCGGATTCGACCATTCGGCCGCCGCGGCGTTCCACGCGCGCCACTACACGACGGGCAACATCGTCGTTGCGGCTTCGGGTGCGCTCGAGCATCAGGCCGTCGTGGAAATGGTCTCCCAGCAACTCAGACTGCCTGTGGGGCCCCGCACGGAACGCGTGCACGCCACGCCGGTCGCAGAGCCCGGACTCGCGGTGATCACCAAGGATACCGAACAGGCGCACATCGTCTGGGGGGTCACCGGCCTGCCTGCGTACCACGAGGACCGCTTCGCGCTCGCCGTGCTCGATGGCGTCCTCGGGGGTGGCATGGCGTCGCGCCTGTTCCAGGAGATCCGAGAGAAGCGCGGCCTGGCGTATGCGGTCTACTCGTACCACAGCCACTTCCAGGACACGGGCGACTTCGCGATCTACGCCGGCACCCGCCCCGACAACGCCGCACAAGTCATCGGCCTCATCAACTCCGAAGTGGACCGTCTCGTCAACGACGGTGTCACCGCCGATGAGCTCGATCGCGTTCGAGAGTCCATCAAGGGACAGATGATCCTGGGTCTGGAAAGCACGCGCAGTCGCATGACACGTCTTGGCAAGACCCAGGTCACCAGTGGAGAACTCCTTTCGCTCGACGACATCATCGAACGTCTGGACGCCGTGCACCTCGACCACCTTCACCAGCTTGCGCAGCAGGTCTTCACCACCAATCGTGCGCTGGCCGTCATCGCCCCGTTCGGCGAGGACGCTGTCGCACACCTGATGTAGGGGAGGGACCGTCGTGATCAGAGTCCTTGTCAGCGGCGCGGCAGGCCGCATGGGCAGCGAAGTCGTACGGACCGTCCTGGCCGAGCCGGATCTCGAGCTCGTAGGAACGGTCGACCCCGGGCGCGCGGGCGAACCGGTCGGGGAGGGCACGCAGCTCACGCACGCGTCCGACCTCGCTGCGGCCATCGAGGCCACGAACCCGCAGGTCATGGTTGACTTCACGCACCCCTCGGCCGTCGTTGCGAACATCGAGGTAGCGCTCGCACACGGTGTCCATTGCGTGGTGGGTACCACCGGCGTTCCCACCGATGAGCTCGAGCGCCTGGCAACGACGGCGACCGGCGGCGCGTGCCTCTTCATGGCGCCCAACTTCGCCATCGGCGCGGTGCTCATGATGCGCTTCGCGCAACAGGCGGCACGATTCATGCCGCATGTCGAGATCATCGAGCTCCACCACGACCGCAAGGCCGATGCACCCAGCGGCACCGCGCTCCGTACCGTCTCACTGATCGCAGAGGCGCGCACCGTGGTGCCCAACACTCCCGGCCGCGAGACCGAGATCGCCGAAGGCGCTCGAGGAGCCTCTGTGGATGACGTCCACGTCCACTCCGTGCGGTTGCCGGGTCTGGTCGCACACCAGGAGGTGCTCTTTGGCGGACAGGGCCAGACCCTGTCGATCAGGCACGACTCCATCGACCGGACGAGCTTCATGCCCGGCGTCGTGCTCGCCATCCGAAGCGTCGTCAACGCGACCGGACTCGTGATCGGTCTCGAACGGTTCATGGAGGAGTAGCGGTGTCTGCACGCCCTATCGTAGTGATGAAGTTCGGTGGCACATCCGTCGCCGACGACCGGGGACGTGAAGCGCTCTCCCGGCGGGTGCTCGCGGCACTCGAACTGGGCAACGCGCCTGTCCTGGTGGTCTCCGCGATGGGGCGTCGCGGCGCCCCCTATGCCACCGACACGCTGTTGAGCCTCATCGACGGCCTTCCCGCACGGCCTCGGGAGACCGACCTTCTCGCCAGCGCGGGGGAGCTCATCTCCGCTGTGGTGATCGCTGCGCACCTGCGCGCAGGAGGCATCGAGGCTGTCGCGTTCACCGGTCAGCAGGCCGGCATCTTCACCGATGACCGCTTCGGTCAGGCGCGGATCACGGGGATCGACCCGGCCGCTTTGCGAGCAGCGATCGATGCCGGACATGTGCCTGTGGTCGCGGGATTCCAGGGTATCGCGCCCGATGGATCCACGGCGACCCTGGGTCGCGGCGGGAGCGACACGACGGCGTGTGCGCTGGGTGTCGCGCTCGAGGCGGATGCGGTTGAGATCTACACCGATGTCGACGGCGTCATGTCGGCCGACCCGCGCACCTGTCAGGCGGCGGAGGTCCTCAAGACCATCGGTGCCGAGGAGCTCTTCCAGATGGCCCGACACGGCAGCAAGGTAATCCACACCCCGGCGGCGGAGCTCGCACTCGGTAGTGGGATCGATGTGATCGTCCGCAACACGTTCTCCGATCACGCTGGCACCAGAGTGACCGACATGCGCGCGTACGCTCCCACAGGGGTTGCGACCGCAGTCTCACATGTCAGCGGTATCGCCCGCTTCATCGTCTGTCTTCCTGCAGGAGAGGGCACCCCGGAGCATATGCGCCATCAGACACGCGTCTACCGCGGCATGGCCGATGCCGGTGTCTCGCTCGACATGTTCACACCTCTCGCCGGTGAGCTGGTCTTCACCGTGGACGAGGCGAGCGTCGCGGACGCCTCACTGGTGTTGGACACCCTCGGGCTCGAGTTCACCACCCACTACGGACTGGCGAAGGTCACTCTCGTAGGCGCCGGCATGCACGGCGTCCCCGGAGTGGTGGCCTCGATGGCCGAGTATCTGGCCGACGCTGGCGTGACCATCCTGCAGACCGCCGACAGCCACACCACCATCTCCGCACTCGTACCTGATGCGGACGCCACCGCAGCTGTCGCCGCGCTCCACCGTGGGTTCGGGCTCGACGCAGGGTAGGGGTCGATCCGACCGGCGGCCGTCGGCCGTTTCGGGTAATACCCCGGAGGAGCCGCGTCAACCCCTCGGCAACCGCACCGGTGATAACCCTGCCGTGTGTGGCACAATACTTCGGATAGACACGCATTCGACCAGGCGTCCGCACAACGCCTTGACGCTAGGGGGCGACCCAGGATGACCGAGCCTCGTTTCGGGCGGCTGCTTACCGCCATGGTCACGCCATTCACCGCAGAAGGCGAACTCGATCTGCCACGCGCTCAGGAACTCGCGCTCCGCCTGCTCGACCAGGGTACCGAGGCGCTCGTGGTATGCGGCACCACCGGTGAGTCGCCAACCGTCTACTACGACGACAAGATGCGCCTGTTCTCGGCGGTTCTCGAAGCCGTCGACGGCGCCGCACCGGTGGTCGCGAACGCCGGTGACAACTGCACCGACGACTCCGTCGCCTTCGCGAGGCGGGTCGTGGAGCTCGGCGTCGACGCGGTCATGGCCGTGGTCCCGTACTACAACAAGCCTCCTCAGGAGGGCCTGTACCGCCACTTCGGCGCGATCGCCAACGCCGTCGACGTGCCGGTCATCCTTTACAACATCCCCGGACGTTCGGTCGTGAACCTCGAAGCCGTCACCACACTCCGCCTGGCCGCCGACTTCGAGAACATCGTCGCGGTCAAGGAAGCGTCTTCGAACCTGACACAAATCGCCTCGATCATCGACGGATCCCCGCTCGGGTTTGAGGTCCTTTCGGGCAACGATGAGGACACCTTGCCGATGATGGGTCTGGGTGCGACCGGCGTCATCTCGGTGGCATCGCACGTGGCAGGTCCGCAGCTGGCCGAGATGCTCTCCGCCCAGGCCACTGGTGATCACACGCGCGCCCTCAAGATCCACCTGGAGCTCATGCCTCTCTTCAAGGCGCTGTTCATGACCGCCAACCCCATCATGGTCAAGAAGGCGCTCGGACTCACCGGGTTCGCGGTGGGCGAGTGTCGCCTTCCGCTCATCCCGGCGACGGAAGCCCAGACCGCCGAACTCGCGGAGATCATGCGCCATAGCGGCCTCATCACGGACTGAATCGCGATCCACGGACCGCGCTGTACCACCGCCGTATTCCAACACGATAAGGAGCACACACAGCCATCCATGACCACTAAGAAGAACCGCCTCCGCGTCATCCCGCTCGGCGGACTGGACGGCATCGGTAAGAACATGACCGTCCTCGAACTCGGGAACGACATGATCGTCATCGATGCCGGTCTCATGTTCCCCGACGACGACCACCCGGGCATCGACCTCATACTGCCCGACTACAGCTACATCATCCAGCGCAAGGAGAAGCTGCGTGGCATCATCATCACGCATGGTCACGAGGACCACACCGGGGCGCTCCCATACCTGCTCAAGGACCTCGGGACCCCGGTACCGGTACTCGGCACGAAGCTCACGCTGGGCATCATCGCAGGCAAGCTTGAGGAACACCGTATCAAGAAGCCGAAGCTTCGCGAGATCAAGCAGGGCGGCCACGTCAACCTCGGCATGTTCGGGCTCGACTTCTTCGCCGTGAACCACTCGATCCCCGACGGCGTCGCCGTGTATGTGCGGACCCCGGTGGGCTCAGTGCTGCACACGGGCGACTTCAAGCTCGATCAGACGCCTATCGATGGGCGCTTCACCGACTACGCCGGCTTCGCAAAGGCGGCGAAACAGGGCGTCACCCTGCTGATGAGCGACTCGACCGGCGCCGAGAGTCCGGGACACACGCCGTCCGAATCCGAGGTCGGTGCCTCGCTGCGAACCATCTTCGCGGCCGCCGAGCAGCGCATCATCGTGGCGTCCTTCGCGTCACACGTGCACCGGGTACAGCAGGTCTGTGATGCTGCCGTGGCATGTGGGCGCAAAGTGGTGGTGACCGGACGCTCCATGATCAACATCACGAAGATCGCGCGCGAGCTCGGTTACCTCCACATCGCAGATGACGACATCGTCGATGCTTTCGCGATGGGTGACATGCCGGCGAACAAGGTCGTCGTGCTGTGCACCGGCAGTCAGGGAGAGCCGCTTTCTGCACTCGCCCGTATCGCGAACGGTGAGCACAAGACCGTGCAGATACAGGCGGGGGACACCGTGGTGATCTCCGCCACACCGGTCCCGGGCAATGAGAAGGCCGTCAGCCGTGTCATGAACCGGCTCTACAAAGCCGGTGCGAACGTCGTCCACAAGGGCATCGCACGGGTGCATGTGTCCGGGCACGCAGCCGCGGAAGAGCTCAAGCTCATGCTCAACCTCGTCCAGCCCGAGTACATGGTCCCGATCCACGGCGAGATGCGTCACCTGCATGCCCATCGGGCTCTCGCGCATGCCGTAGGTATGCCCGAGGATCACACCTTCATCCTCGATAACGGCGACTGCCTTGAGATCGACGAGTCCGGCGTTCGGCGTGGCCAGCCGGTGTCCTCGGGTGTGGTGTATGTCGACGGACTGACCGTGGGCGACCTCGGCCAGGTGATCCTGCGAGATCGCCAGCAGCTCTCCAGCGACGGCATTGCCATGATCGTGGTGGCGATCGACTCGCGTACCGGTGCCCTCGCAGGCGAGATCGAACTCGTCACCCGCGGTCTGGTGCTCGGTGCGGACTCCGCCGATGCGCTCAAGGGCGTCCGCACGCGTGTCGACCGCGTGCTCAAGCGCACCGCCTCCGAGGGGGTCACCGACAGCTCGGTGGTCAAGAAGGCCCTCCACGACGCGGTCTCCCAGTACATCTGGGAGTCGGCGCGCCGCCGTCCGATGATCATCCCCGTCGTCATGGAGGTCTAGTGACCGTCATCGAAGCCATCGTCCTTGGGATCACCCAGGGCATCACAGAGTTCCTGCCGATCTCCAGCGACGGGCATCTGATCCTGGTGCCATCGCTCTTCGGTTGGCAGCGGTTCGGCCTCGGGTTCGACGTCGTGCTGCACGCGGCGACCCTCGCTGCGACGGTAGCCTACTTCCGTCGCGACGTCTGGAACCTCGTTCTCGGCGTGTTCTCCAAGGCCCCGGAGCGGGCACGCGATCGCAGGCTCGCATGGATCATCATCGCGGCCACCATCCCAAGCGGGCTGATCGCCCTTGCACTCGAGCCACTCGTGGAGGGTGTCGAGACGCTCTCGATGTCATCGCAGGTCACGATCACCGGCGCGTTCCTCGTCGTGACCGCGATCCTGCTCACGCTCGCCGAGGTCTTCGCGCGTCGCAGTCACCACACCGTGGAGGCGGCCGAGGAGATCCCATTCAAGCAGGCCATCGCGATCGGCGTCGCCCAGTCTTTTGCGGTGGCGCCCGGCCTGTCCAGGTCCGGGACCACCATTGCGGCCGGTGTCGGTCTCGGCATCAAGCGTGAGGAGGCGGCACGGTTCTCGTTCCTCCTGTCGATACCGATCATCTTCGCGGCGACAGCGAAGAAGATCCTCCTTGACGTGATCGTCCAGGGGGAGAGACTTCCGGATGCCGGCCCGCTCATGGTGGGTCTCGTCACCACCGCGATAGTCGGCTACGCGGCCATCGCGCTGCTGCTACCCTATGTCCGCAAGCATTCGTTGGCCGCGTTCGCGATCTACACCGCGATCGTCGGCACAGCGATACTCGTCTCGAGCGTGCTCTTCTAAGACCTGCAAGGAGAACCGGATGCCGAGCGGCAGCACCAAGAAGCCCCAACGTTCGACGGCCAAGAAGCCCACCGCCCGCACGGGCCGGAAGACCGCTGCGCCTCGGCCCGTGCTCGACGATGACAGCCGCCACGAGATCGTCGGCATACTCCTCGGCGCCAGCGCTGTCGCACTCGGCATCGCAGTGTACACGAGTACGTCCGGGGTCATCCCATCCGCGATGAACGCGATCCTGCGCTCGGGCTTCGGTATGGGGGCGTACGCCATCCCCGTGCTCGTCGTGTTGTGGGCTGTCACGTTCTTCCTGAGCACGATCCGGGTCGACGAACTCCGTGTTGGGCTGGGGCTCAGCCTTCTTCTCGTTGCAGTCCTCGGCATCGTCGCGATCGGCAACGAGCCTGCTCTCCAGTGGGACCCGGAGACCGTCGTCGCCAGTGGTGGATACGTCGGCGGCGCCGTCGCGTGGGCCCTCCGAGGGTTGCTTGGCGCACCGATCGCGTACGTGGTCGCAAGCGCGCTGGCGCTTGTCGGCCTCGTCATCGCGGGTCTCTCCATAACCGAGGTGTTGGACCGGGTCCGCGGGTTCTTCGCCAGGCCCGAGCACACCCCGGAGCCGGTGCTCCCGGCAGGCCGCCGACGAGCGGCCAAGACCATCCCGCTGCAGGATTTCGAGGACGACGAGGAACTCCACTCCGCGACACCGTCGGCGGCCAAGACCTCGGACCGTCCGCGTCGTGGCGCCAAGTCTCCCGATCCACAAGCGGGACGGCCGACGCTTCCGGCGCCCGCATCGGTGGCGCCCCGGGCGCTCGAGGGCTACGAGCTCCCCGGGCTCGGCTCGCTCAAGAGCACGCCGGATTCCGCCGCCGCGCACCGTGCGTCGGACAAGGAGCTCCGCGGCACCGCCGGCCGCATCGAACAGACCTTTGCGACCTTCGACATTCCCGCACGTGTGGTGAACTGGATACCCGGGCCAACGGTCACGATGTTCGAGCTCGAGATCGCCAAAGGCATCAAGGTGAACCGCGTCACGGCGCTCTCGGACGACCTGGCGCTGGCACTCGCAGCACCCACCATCCGCATACTCGCCCCCATCCCCGGGAAGAGCTACGTGGGGATCGAGGTGCCAAACGCTGGCCGTGAGACGGTCACGCTCGGCGACGTCCTCCACAGCGGTCTCGTAGCCGACCCACGTCCGCTCATGCTCGCAATCGGCAAGGACGTCGCGGGCGAACGGGTGGCTGCCGACCTGGCGTCCATGCCGCACCTGCTCATCGCCGGCTCGACCGGCACCGGCAAGTCGGTCTGCATCAACGCGCTCATCATGTCGATCCTGATGCGCGCCACGCCCGCCGAGGTGCGCCTCATTCTCATCGATCCCAAACGCATCGAACTCAACCTGTACAACGGCGTACCCCATCTCTACGTCCCGGTCGTGACCGAAGCGAAGGAGGCCGCCTCGGCACTGCACTGGGCGGTGGGGGAGATGGAGAACCGGCTCCGCAAGTTGCAGAAGGCCGGCGCCCGCAACATCTCGCAGTACAACGCCGCCATCCGTGACGGGAAGGGGCTCGAAGACGCCGTCGAACTGCCGTACCTCGTCATCGTGATCGACGAACTCGCCGACCTCATGATGGTCGCCGCCAAGGAGGTTGAGGACGCCATCTCGCGCATCGCGCAGCTCGCTCGCGCAGCCGGCATCCACCTCATCGTGGCGACCCAACGCCCCTCGACCGACATCATCACTGGTCTCATCAAAGCCAACATCACCAACCGTATCGCCTTCGCGGTCTCGTCCGGTATCGACAGCCGCGTGGTCCTCGACCAACCCGGCGCCGAGAAGCTCATCGGACTCGGTGACATGCTGTTCTCGACTCCGGCATGGCCCAAGCCTCACCGCATCCAGGGTGCGTTCGTCTCGGAGGACGAGATCAACGCGGTCGTGGAACACGTCAAGGGCCAGGCCGAGCCTGACTATCACGAGGAGATCCTCCACCTGAAGGTGACTGGGACATCCGGCTCCCTCGAGAGCGACGAGGACGACGATCCGCTGATCTGGGAGGCGGCGGACATCGTGGTCACCAGCGGCATGGGTTCGACGTCGCTCCTGCAACGCCGCCTCAAGGTCGGGTATGCTCGTGCGGGACGTATCATGGATATGCTCGAGGCCAAGGGCATCGTCGGACAGCCTGACGGCAGCCGGCCGCGCGAAGTCATGGTGGACGTCGGTGAACTCGAGGCGCTCAAGCACTTCGAACGCGAGGAGCGCTCCGATGACGAGTAGCCCGGGAAGGGGCCGCTATGCCGGTCGGTAAGAAGCTTGCCGCCGAACGGCGGTCACAGTCCAAGCCGCTTTCCGAGGTCGTCGCCTCCACCAAGATCATGGGGCGCATCCTCGAAGCGCTGGAGAACGAGCGCTGGGACGAGTTGCCAGCACCCCCGTACGTCAAGGGATATATCCAGAACTACGCTCAGGCGCTCGGTATGGATCCGCTCCCGCTCATCGAGGAGTACCAGAAAGATATCGCCTCCGCCGCGCCCGCACCGAGCCGCTACCCTCTCCGCCATCTTCCCGAGCGGGAGGTCGTTCCACACAGGCACGAACTCCACATCATCCCGGGAAAGGCCGTGATCGCCGTCGTCGCGGCGTTCCTGGTGGTCATCCTGGCGCTCTGGGGGATCTCGGCTTTGGTGGGACGCGACGACACGCCGCCCCCGCTCGCCCCGGAGACCACATCCACACTCGTCCCGGAAGGGTCGGCCGGCGTCACAGCGACCACGCCCTCCACATCCGCCACCCCGACCGATATCCCCGAGGGCGCATTCGTCCTCGCCCTCTCCGTCACCCCTGGCGACTCGTCGTGGGTGCGCGTGCTGGTGGACGGACTGGTCGCGTACGAGGGGACCCTCCCCGGTGGCGAGCAGAAGTCGTGGACCGTGACCACTTCGGCCGTGGTGCGCGCAGGCAAGCCGACGGCCGTCGCGGTCACGCGCGACGGCGACACGGTGGAGTTCCCGCCGGCCAGCGAGGGAATCGCGGAAATGACGCTCAGCGCCATCGAACAGTAGGCGCTTGGAAGAGGAGGAGGACCGATGGCCAAGGACCAGAGTTTCGACGTCGTCTCACAGGTCGATCTGCAGGAGGTCGACAACGCCGTACAGCAGTCGGTGAAGGAGATCTCACAGCGCTACGACCTCAAGGACACGGGCTCGACCATCGCATTCGATCGCTCCGCCGGCACCGTTAGTCTCTCGGCGCCGAGCGACTTTGTGCTCGGACAGGTGAAGGACATCCTCGCCTCCAAGCTGGTCCGCCGCTCCATCGACCTCAAGGCGGTCTCGTGGGGCAAACCGGAGAGCGGCTCCGGAGGCACCGAGCGCGTCGTCGGCACGATCGTCAACGGCATCGACGCTGAGATCGCACGGCGCATCAACAAGGAAGTCCGTGACGAGAAGTTCAAGGTCAAGGTTCAGATCGAAGGAGACAAGGTGCGGGTGTTCTCCTCGAGCCGCGACGAACTGCAGTCGGTGATCGGCTTCCTCAAGGAGCACGATTACGGCATCCCCCTCCAGTTCATCAACTACCGGTAGACCTCGGTGCCTGACACTCCATCCATAGCATTCATCACGCTCGGGTGCCCGAAGAACGAAGTCGACTCGGACCGCATGGCCGCAGCCGTATCGGCGTCCGAGTACCGCCTCGTGGATGACCCTACCGATGCCGACGTGGTCGTCCTCAACACATGCGCCTTCATCCAGGTGGCCACTGAGGAGGCGATCGAGGAGTTCTTCACGCTCCATACGCAGTGGCGGCCGGCCCGCGATGGCCGGACCATCGTCGTCGCTGGGTGCATGCCGTCCCGCTACGGTGCAGATCTTGCGACGGCCATGCCGGAGGCCGACGCGTTCGTTCCTGTCGCCGACGAGAGCCGGTTGCTCGAGACGCTCGAGACACTCCTCCGGCGTCCGGCGGGAGCGGCTGAAGGACCCGGCAGGCTCGCGCCGGGCCTGACGGCGTATCTCAAGGTGAGTGAGGGCTGCGACCGCCGCTGCGCGTACTGCACGATCCCGTCGATCAGAGGTCCTTTCATATCCGCGACGCTCGATTCGCTGGTCGCAGAGGCACGTTGGTTGGTCGCCCGCGGGGCACGTGAGATCGTGCTGGTCGGGCAGGACATCGCGTCGTGGGGCATAGACCTGGGTTGCGGAGATGACCTCGCCTCTCTGGTACGCGCCCTCGATGCCATCGAAGGTGACTTCCGCCTGAGGTTGATGTACGTGCAACCCGACGGCGTCTCTCCGGAACTGCTGGATGTTATCGCGAGTGGCACGCACGTGTGCCACTACCTCGACATCCCGCTCCAGCACGCATCGGCGGCTGTGCTCGACGCGATGGGTCGGACAGGCGGTCCAGAGGCGCACCTGGCCCTCCTCGATCGAATCCGCACGGCGCTCCCCGATGTCGTGTTGCGCACGACGATGATGTCCGGGTTCCCCGGCGAGACGGACGATGATGCCCGCGTCCTCGAGGAGTTCCTAGCGCAAGCGGAGCTCGACTACGTCGGCGTCTTCGCCTACTCGGCCGAGGACGGCACCCCCGCCGCCACGATGCCGGCGCAGGTGGACCCCGCTCTCGCCGCCGAGCGAGCACAGCGCGTCCGGGACATCGCCGACGCCGTGGGTTTCGCACGTGCCGAGCGTCACACGGGTTCCGTGCGGCGGGTGCTCGTGGAGGGAGTCGACGAGGACGGGGAGCTGGTCGGTCGAACCTGCGGCCAGGCACCGGATGTCGACGGGCTCACGTTCGTGGACACAGACGCACCGGTCGGGGCGTTCGTGGACCTCCGTATCACCGGCTCGGCCGGCTACGACCTCATCGGAGAGGGTCTCTGATGCGCGACATGAACCTCGCCAACCGGATCACCCTGCTGCGGATGGTCTTCATCCCGGTCTTCCTTGTCGTGCTGCTTGGTGAGATCCCCGCGTGGATCGATGCTCCGACCTGGTGGCGCACCGTCCAACCGTGGGCCGCAGCCGCGATCTTCGCGATACTCGCCGCGACCGACGCCGTGGACGGATACATCGCTCGCTCCCGCAACCAGGTCACCACCTTCGGCAAGTTCATCGACCCGCTCGCCGACAAGCTCCTTGTCACCGCTGCGCTCGTCGCACTCGTCGATCTGGAGTTGCTCCCGTCATGGATCGCACTCGTCATCATCAGCCGGGAGCTCGTCGTCAGCGGGCTTCGCATGGTCGCCGTGGCCGAGGGTCGTGTCATCGCCGCATCGTCTGGAGGCAAGGTCAAGACCGTGCTGCAGATCGCGGCCATCATCTGCTTCCTTCTGAAGGACAGCACGCTGCTCCAGACCTTCCTCGGAACGAACGCGGCGCTTTTCCAGACGGTCTCGTGGACCGTCATGGGTGCGGCGGTCGCGATGACCGTGTGGTCGATGATCGACTACTTCTACCACGCGCGTGACATCCTGACCGGCCCGTGGGAGCGGGGGTCCTGACATGCGCGGGCTCGAGACGGCCGCAGTGGTCACGGTCGGGACCGAGCTCACGACCGGGCACCGGTTGGACACCAACGGTGCCGAGGTGGCGCGCGCGCTTGTGAACGCAGGGTTCAGCGTACGCGAGATGGTCTCCGTCCCTGACGACTTCGTCGCTATCGTCACCGCCCTTGAGAGCCTCTGGGCCCACCACAGGATCGTCGTCGTCACGGGCGGCCTCGGACCCACCCACGATGACATCACCCGCGAGGCGGCCGCTCACGTCCTCGGACGGGCACTCGTGCGCGACCCACTCATCGCCGAGGCCCTCGCTGCGCGGGTCGCTGTCCACCGCGAACCCGCCTCGGCGATCTCGCTCCTCCATCAGGCCGACGTCATCGAGGGCGCACACGTTCTTCCGGCCACCACAGGGACGGCCCCCGGACAGATGATCGACGTCGGAAGTCGCACCCTTATCATCCTGCCGGGACCGCCACATGAGATGCGTCCGATGCTCCGGGACGCACTCGCCGGCCGCAGTTCGACCGCCCCGCCGGTCATCCTCAGATGCGTGGGGATCACGGAGTCCGATGCGGGCAGTCGTGTCCTGCCGCTCCTGGAACGCTTCCCCGACGTCGAACTCACGCTGCTCGGCGGCCCGGGCCAGGTGGACGTGATCCTCGTGTCTGCCACCGGTGATCCCGGGTCGCTCGGCGCTGCCGCAGCCGCTGCCTTCGACGCCCTCGGCGACACATGCTTCTCCACGGACGGTTCCACCCTGGCTGCGACGGTCGTGCGCCTTGCCGCGGACCGGTCAGTCTCGATCGCGACTGCCGAGTCATGCACCGGCGGGCTCGTAGCCGCGGCGATCACCGACGTCCCCGGATCATCACAGATCTTCCGCGGCTCGATCGTGGCGTACGCCAACGACGCGAAGTCGGCCGCGCTCTCGGTCGATCCCGCTCTTCTCGGCGCCCACGGCGCAGTCTCGAAGCCCGTGGCTCTCGCTATGGCGCACGGCGCGCTGGACCTGCCCGGAACCATGCTCGCCGTCGCCACGACCGGCATCGCCGGTCCCGGAGGGGGTACGCCCCAGCGGCCGCTCGGCACCGTCTGGTTCGCCGTCGCCACTTCCGATGGCCGTGAGTTCGCCGAGCGGCACCGGTACGGCGGCGACAGGACTATGGTCCGTCAACGCGCCTGCACGACAGCGCTCGACCTGCTGCGCCGTTGCCTGCTGGAGCGCTGATGCCCCGGGTCTTCTTCGCCATCCCGCTGTCGCTCGCGGTCAGCCGGACCTTCGTGTCGTGCCGGGAAGCCATCATCGCGGAGGATCCGGCGTGGGTAGGGGAGAAGTGGGTCGACCCGGCGAACCTCCATATCACGATTCGGTTCCTCGGGACCGTCCAGGGTCCGGAGGTACAGCGGTGCATCACTGAGGCGACACGCGCGCTCGCCACACTCGAGCCCTACCGGCTTCGCCTCGATCTCATCCATGCGATCCCGCAGCGCGGCTCGGCATCGCTCCTGTGGGTCGCACCCTCCACGGGGGCCGAGGAGACCACTGCGCTGGCTGACGCGATCGCACACGCCACCTCCTTCGTCGACCCCCACCCTGACGGAAAGCGGTTTCGGCCGCACGTCACGCTGTGCCGCGCCCGGTCTCCGAGGCGCATCTCGGCTGATGCACTCGAGCAAGTCGAGCGGCTCCTCCACTCCGCGGATGACCGGGTGATCTCCATGTCAGTGCCGGGGGTTACGCTCCTCACATCGACGCTCACGCCCCGTGGGCCGGTGTACGAAGAAGTCGCGACCGTCCCGCTTGGCAGCTGATTGACATCGAACAGGTGTTCGTGTAGGTTCGACACAGCCTTCAGGGGGTCGCAAGAACCGGATAAGGAGCAGGCACAGATGCAACAGGACAAAGAGAAGGTACTCGATCTCACCCGCGAGCAGATCGAGCGCAAGTTCGGCAAGGGTTCGCTCATGCGACTCGGCGAGCATGCCGCCACGCAGCAGATCGATTCGATACCGACCGGATCGCTCGCGCTCGACGCGGCACTCGGCATCGGTGGCGTACCACGTGGTCGCATCATCGAGATCTACGGACCCGAGTCCTCCGGTAAGACCACCCTCGCGCTCCAGATCGTCGCTGAGGCACAGCGCACCGGTGGTGTCGCCGCATTCGTCGATGCCGAGCACGCGCTGGATCCGGCGTACGCCTCTCGTCTTGGCGTTGACATCGAAGACCTGCTCATCTCGCAGCCGGACACCGGTGAGCAAGCGCTTGAGATCACCGACATGCTCGTGCGCTCCGGCGCGATCGATGTGATCGTGGTCGACTCGGTGGCCGCCCTGGTCCCTCGCGCTGAACTCGAAGGCGAGATGGGAGATGTGACTGTCGGCCTGCAGGCCCGGCTCATGAGCCAGGCGATGCGCAAGCTCGCGGGGTCGCTTAGCAAGTCCAACACGACGTGCATCTTCATCAACCAGCTGCGCGAGAAGGTCGGAGTCATGTTCGGCAGTCCCGAGACCACCTCCGGGGGACGCGCCCTGAAGTTCTACGCATCCATCCGCATCGACATCCGGCGCATCGACTCGATCAAGCAGGGGACCGACCTCGTCGGCAACCGTGTACGCGCAAAGGTGGTCAAGAACAAGGTCGCACCCCCATTCCGGCAGGCGGAGTTCGACATCATGTACGGACAAGGGATCTCGAAGGAGGGTTCTCTGCTCGACCTGGGAGTCGAGGAGGGTATCGTCCAGAAGTCAGGCGCTTGGTACAACTACGGCGAAGAGCGCCTCGGTCAGGGTCGCGAAGCCGCGAAGGACTTCCTCCGCGAGCATGGTGACCTCCGCGACACCATCGACGCGCAGATCAGGGAGAAGCTCGGCCTGCCCGGGGCACGTGGTGTCGGCGCGGTGCCCCCGCCCGCCACGGATGCCGAGCCACCGGCAAAGCCGGCCAAGTGACGTCGGCAGGGGGACCCGCCGATGGAGCCACGCAACGAGGTCACCGCGATCCGCACCCGCAGGGGCAGCAAGCGGCGTGAAGTAGAGCTCGACGGTTCACCTTGGCGTGCGGTGCCGAAGCCGGTCCTGGCCCGACTGGGTATCTCGGTCGGTGACCTTGTCGACGCGGATCAGGTCACCGACCGTATCCAGGAACTCGAACCCACCGCTGCCCGTGAGCGCACGATGCGCCTGCTCGAGTATCGGGACCGTTCCGAGGCGGAGATGCGCGCCCGCCTCACAGGGGATGGCTACTCCGAGGCCACCACGGACGACACGGTCATCTGGTTACTCGATACCGGGCTGCTCGACGATGATCGCTTCGCGGAGCAGCTGGCTCGCTCACTGGTAGTGGGTAGGCGCTACGGGAGAACCCGCAGCCTGAGACACCTGCAGCAGGCTGGCGTACCCGCCGACGTGGCGCGTCGCGCACTCGATGCGCTTGCGCCGGAGGAGGACGAGCGGGAACGCGCGCTCGTCCTTGCGCGCTCGCTCTTTCGTCACGGTGACTCGGTCGAACGACTCGCCTCGAGGCTCGTGAGGCGAGGCTTCACGCCTTCGGACTCACTTGCCGTCGCACATTCCGTCATCCCGCAAGAGGGAGTCGATGATGACGACCGCTCCGATGACTGCTGACAGACGCTGACAGCACCGGTTTTCGCTGCTCAGAGGCGTTGTCGCCTTGACGCGATGGCAGCCACGCGGGTACGATGATCGCGGCAAATACGATCGAACCAGCCAGGCGTGCAGCCTGCGGTTCGTGTTTGGTTCTACATCGTGATCGCAGAGGCACCGCTCCCGTACGGGGTGGTGCAGCGTGTGTATCCGCACTGTTGAACCGATTGAGTAGTCGTACTTGCCGGGCGAGTGGTGCCCGGCTTTCCGGTAGACAGGGACGAATAGCTCCTCCACCGGTTCCGGGCAGACAGAGCTTCAGCCACCGCTCCAGTGACTGGATCGCATACTGAACCCGGAAGGGAGGGCACGCCCGATGACACCACTGATCGCCGCTCTGCTCGGACTTATCGTAGGCGTCGTCCTCGGCATCGTCATCAATCGCTTCGTCATCGCCGGCAAGACCGCTCAGGCCCGCGAGGCCGCCGAGCGAATGCTCGCTGACGCTACGAAGCAAGCCGAGACGACACGCAAGGAGATGCTGCTCGAGGCCAAGGACCAGATATTCAACCAGAAGGCTCAGGCTGACGAGGAGATCAAGCAGCGCCGCGGAGAGCTCACAGGAATGGAGTCCCGCCTTCTTCAGCGTGAGGAATCTATCGAGCGCCGCGCTGAGTCGCTCGACAAGCGCGAACATCAGCTTTCGAGCCAGGCTGGTCAGCTGGCCAAAGCCGAGAAGGACCTCGAGGACGCCATCGCCGAAGAGAAGGCCCGTCTTGAGTCCCTCGCGGGCATGACGTCCGATGAGGCCAAGTCCGTCCTGCTCGAGCGTGTCCGCCAGGACGTCGCGCACGATGCCGCGATGATCGTCCGCGAGTCCGAGCAGCGCGCCCGTGAGGAAGCAGATCGGAAGGCCCGCAACATCATCGGCATTGCCATCGGCCGTGTCGCGGCCGATCACACCGCGGAGTCCACGGTCTCCGTCGTCCACATCCCCTCGGACGACCTCAAGGGTCGCATCATCGGCCGTGAGGGCCGGAACATCCGCGCCTTCGAGCAGCTCACGGGGATCAACCTCATCATCGATGACACGCCTGAAGCGGTCATTCTCTCGAGTTTCGATCCGGTCCGGCGCGAGGTGGGCCGCATCACCCTTGAGAACCTCATCGCGGATGGCCGCATCCACCCAGCGCGCATCGAGGAGATGTTCAAGAAGGCGGAAGTCCTCGTCGATCAGCAGGTGTACGAGGCCGGTGAACAGGCCGTCTTCGACACCGGAGTCCACAACCTGCACCATGACCTCGTCCGCACGCTCGGCCGCCTTCGCTACCGCACCAGCTACGGCCAGAATGTGCTGAACCACTCCCTCGAGGTCGCGTACCTCTCGGGTGTCATGGCCGCCGAACTCGGACTCGACCCCGCGCTCGCCAAGCGCGCCGGCCTCCTGCATGACCTTGGCAAGGCGATCGACCACGAGATCGAAGGCCCGCACGCCGTCATCGGCGCCGACCTGGCGCGCCGCCTCGGCGAGAACAAAGAGGTCGTCCACTGCATCGAGGCGCACCACGGCGATGTGGAGCCGCAGACCGTGGAGGCGGTCATCGTGCAGGCCGCCGATGCGATCTCCGCCGCACGCCCCGGAGCGCGTCGCGAGACCCTCGAGAGCTACATCAAGCGTCTCGAGAAGCTCGAGTCACTTGCAGAGTCACACAAAGGCGTCGAGAAGTCGTACGCCATGCAGGCGGGCCGCGAGATCCGCGTCATGGTCAAGCCCGAGGAGATCTCGGACATCGACTCCACGATGATGGCGCGCGAGATCGCCAAGCAGATCGAAGAGGAGCTCCAGTATCCGGGCCAGATCAAGGTCATGGTCATACGGGAGAGCCGTGCGATCGAGTATGCGAAGTGACGCACCAGTCATCCGTGATCCCTGCGGCTGATGAGAGACGATACGAGCAAAGGGACCGCATGCGGTCCCTTTGCTCTTGAGATGGACGGCGGCGCATGTCACCCTGGATGACACCATGAGCGAACACGACCCCTTGCTTGACTTCGTGACGTCCGTATCGGGCGACGGCTACCTGAAAGTCGAGGAGAGTCTCGGCGACGGGTACGTTCGTCTGCGCGTGCCCGAGGCCGAGCGGCGCCAGGCCAAGCACGACATCAGAAGCATCGAAGACGTCGTGATCGAATTGCTCCGCAACGCCCGCGATGCCCACGCGCAGCGGATCTTCGTCGCCACGACGCGTGAGGGTAGCACCCGCATGTTGACCATGATCGACGATGGTGTCGGCATACCACACGCTCTGCAGGACGCCGTGTTCGAGCCCAGAGTCACCTCGAAGTTGGAGACCATGGTCATGGACCGATGGGGTGTCCACGGGCGAGGTATGGCGCTCTTCTCGGTCCGCTCCAACGCGTCGAGCGCGCGGGTCGCGTGTTCGTCGCCTCACAAGGGTGCGGCTATCAGCGTCGTCTGCGATACCACGCATCTTTCCGAGCGCGCCGATCAATCCACGTGGCCCACCGTAGAACCTGACGAGTCGGGCAGGCTCCGCGTCGCACGCGGGCCTCACAACATCGTGAGACGTCTTGTCGAGTTCGCGTGCGAGCACCCGGAGCTCGAGGTCTACCTCGGCACGCCCACAGAGGTCCTTGCCACCCTCCACGCGCTGGGCAGGACGCATCTCGACATCGCCGACCTGATGTTCTGCGAGGACCTTGAGAGACTGCTCGTCTGGCAGCGTCCCGCCGCGTGCTCGGATGCCGCGGAGCTGACCGGCGTCGCCGAGCAGATCGCACTCCCTGTCTCCGAGCGCACATCCCACCGCGTCCTTGCAGGTGAGCTGGCCCCGCTCGAACCACTGCTCGCATCGCTCGTCGCGGCGGAGGATGACGCCGATACACCGCCGGCCCCAGACATCTATCGCGACAGGCGGTCGCTTCGTATCCACCATGGCGACCTGACCGCGTTCAGAACCGAACTCACTCGTGCATTCGATGTGCTCGCCGAGCGCTACTACCTCAATCTCAAGGGTGAGCCGAAGGTCACGGTCGGTCGCGACTCGATCTCCGTGCGGTTCTCCATAGACAAGGAAGACTGACGCAGGGGCCATACGGTATACTGCTGCCACGCCACGCGGCGATCACACACTCGATGCAGACTTCCATCACACCAGCGTTCACCACAGCCAACACACTCGCAGGCCACAGCAGGAGGCGCCGTGGAGGTTCTCAAGGTTTCCACCAAATCCAACCCGAATTCTGTCGCCGGGGCCCTCGCGGGCGTCATCCGTGAGCAAGGCGCCGTCGAGATCCAGACTGTGGGTGCAGGTGCCCTCAACCAGGCCGTCAAGGCCATCGCTATCGCGCGCGGCTTCGTCGCACCGATGGGGCTTGACCTGATCTGCACACCCGCCTTCGCCGACATCGAGATCAACGGCGAGGAGCGCACCGCGATCCGTTTGCTCGTGGAGCCGCGTCCGCCGCTCCACCCGTGATCCCGTATGCCTGGCCCGGACCTACACCTCCACTCGACGTTCTCTGACGGTCTCTTCACACCGGAGCAACTCGTCGCACGCGCCGTCGAGCTTCATCTTCCGGCTATCGCCATCGCCGATCACGACAGCGTCGGGGGCGTCGAGCCAGCCCTACGCGCAGCCGAGGCGACCGGACTGCTGGTCGTTCCCGCAGTCGAACTCTCGGCGGAAGCGGGGGAGCGCACAGTGCACCTCCTGGGGTACCACATAGATCACACCGACGGATCACTGCTCGGCCATCTTGCGGAACTTCGCGATCACCGTCGTGCTCGAGCCCGGCGCATCGTCCGCTCGTTGTCCGCCGCTGGCATCGAGCTTGATCTTGCCGGTACCTCCTCGGCCGGAGACGAGGCGGCCATCGGTCGTGCGCACATCGCTCGCGCGCTTGTCCAGGCCGGCTTCGCCCGGGACATGGCCGACGCGTTCGAGCGCTTCGTCGGCGATCACGCACCGCACTTCGTCGCCAAGTCGCTCGTCACACCGGAACGCGCGATCGAATGGATCACCCAAGCCGGTGGCGTCGCCGTTCTCGCACACCCCGGATTGAGCCGTGTGGACGACCTCATCCCGTCCCTCATCGGTGCGGGTCTCGCAGGCATCGAGGCGTGCCATGCCTCGCACGATCCGCTGACCGCTGAGCGGTACCGCACGCTCGCTGCCGGGCTTGGTCTCATCGTGACGGGCGGGTCGGACTATCACGGCTCACAACGTGAGGGCGGGGACATGGGTTGTGCGTGGGCCCCCGAGGGATCGCTCGAGGCGCTCCTCACCGCCGCCCGGACAGGAGGCATTCGATGAGCCGCTACATCATCCACACCTTCGGGTGTCAGATGAACAAGCACGACTCCGAACGGATGGCAGGTCTGCTTCAAACCCATGGCTACATGCCAGCGGTGTCCGATGCCGACGCCGACGTCATCATCTTCAACACCTGCGCCGTCCGCGAGACCGCCGATGACCGCCTCTACGGACAGGTCGCCTCGCTCAAGGCGCTCAAGACCGGCGGTAGGCCCGAGGTCATCATCGCCGTCGGCGGCTGCGTGGGGCAACGCGATGGCGAGCGCATGCTGCAGCACCTTCCGCATGTGGACGTCGTCTTCGGAACGCACAACATCCACGAGCTTCCGTCACTGATCGATGCGGCCGCGTACGGCAGATCCGTCGCACGCGTGCTCGAGGGTACGGAAACGTTCGCGAGCGACCTCCCCACCGTCCGGGAGCACGCGTGGCACGCCTGGGTACCCATCAACGTCGGTTGTGACAACCATTGCGCGTACTGCATCGTGCCTACCGTGCGCGGTCCCGAGCGGAGTCGTGTATTCGAGGACGTGGTCACCGAGGTCGCCGCTCTCGTCGCCGAGGGAGTCATCGAGGTGACGCTGCTCGGGCAGAACGTCAACTCCTACGGCCGCGACCGGTACGGCCAGCCGCGCTTCGCCGAGCTCCTGCACGCCGTCGCCGCCACCGGCATCCCACGCATCCGCTTCGCGACGAGCCACCCCAAGGACCTTTCGGACGACACGATCCGCGCACTCGCGGAGTTGCCCGCGCTCATGCCGTACCTGCACCTGCCGGTGCAACATGGCTCGAACGCCGTTCTTGCCGCGATGAACCGGCGGTACACCAGGGAGACGTACCTCGATCGCATCGAACGCCTGCGGGCGGCCGTGCCGGACATCACGCTCTCCACCGACATCATCGTAGGCTTCCCAGGTGAGACCGACGCAGATTTCGAACAGACCCTGGACCTATACGACCGCGTCGCCTTCGACCATGCGTTCACCTTCATCTACTCGTCCCGGGAGGGGACACCGGCCGCCGCACTTACCACCACGGTTCCGCGCGAGATCTCGCAGCAGCGGTTCGATCGCCTTGCCGCGCGCGTGCGGGACCTCTCGTTCGAGTCCAACCGCCGCGTGGTCGGCCGGACGCAGGAGTGTCTGGTGGAAGGCGCTTCCCGTAAAGACCGCCATGTCCTGTCCGCACGCACCCCCCACAACAGGCTCGTGCACGTTCCGGTTCCTGAAGGACGCACGGCCGGAGCCTATGCCGGTACCCTTCAGATGATCCGTGTGACCGGCGCACACCCGTGGTTCCTCACCGGGGAACTCGACAACGACGCGGTTTAGCGCCTGCCTGCGCCCGGGAATGCTCACAAGTGCCCGGAGGTGAGTCTCATGATCGGAACCACGCTTGGCATCATCGCTCCGCACCCACCGATCATGGTGGCCGAGGTGGGGGGCCCACGCGCGCGCGTCACGGAGGATTCCATCCGGGCGATGGAGACCGCGGCCCGACTTCTCGATGCCTACCGTCCGGATACGATCGTACTGATGTCGCCCCACGCCCCGGTCGCCCGGGACGCGTTCGTGGTCGACAGGTCGGAATCGTACTCCGGCGACCTGGGACAGTTCGGTGCTCGCTCCGTGAGACTCGCTCCGGTCGGTGACACTGCCCTTGCCGACGCGATCATGGAAGCCGCCGCCGCACAGGGTCTTCCCGTCCTCTCTCGCACCGACCACGCGTCGCTCGACGCGGGAACACTCGACCACGGCGCGATCGTTCCCTTGAGCTTCCTGGACAGGCACGGGCGATACGCGCTCGTCGAACTCTCCCTCTCGTTCCTGACGCTTGCCAGCCACCGTCTTTTCGGCGAGGCGGTCGCCCGTGCCGCGAAGACGCTCGGTCGCCGTGTGGCGTTCATCGCAAGCGGTGACTGCAGCCATCGCCTCACGCCCGACGCGCCGGCAGGCTACTCGCCTCGGGCCAGCGAGTTCGACGATGAGCTCGTCCGTTCGCTCGAGCACAACGACTACGGCGCCCTCGAGCACCTTGATCCGGCACTGGTCGAGATCGCGGCGGAGTGCGGCCTGCGATCCTTCATCGCACTGGGCGGCTTCCTCGCCGGGACCGGAGCCTCGACGCGGGTGCTGTCACATGAGGGCCCGTGGGGCGTGGGTTACACCACCGCGATCGCTGCATCGCAGGACCTGCTCGCCCTCATCGATGAGCCGGAGGTCGCGGTGGCACCGACAGGGGAGAGCGAGCCCGTCGTCCTGGCACGCCGTGCGATCGAGGCCTACCTGCGTGAGCACCGCATCATCTCGCCACCCACTCCTTCAGGCCTGCTTGCCGAGCAGCACGGTGCCTTCGTGAGCCTGCACCGTCACGGCGATCTCCGGGGATGCATCGGCACGATCGCCCCCACCGCTCCCACGCTCGCCGAGGAGATCGCGCACAACGCCATCCAGGCGGCAACGGCTGATCCCCGTTTCCCGCCACTCACCACGGCGGAACTCGAAGACCTCGATATCTCGGTCGACGTGCTCCACGAGCCGGAACCCGCGACGCTCGAGGACCTCGACCCCCGCTCCTGGGGCGTCATCGTGTCAGCCGATTGGCGACGCGGGCTGCTCCTACCTGACCTCGAGGGTGTCGATACGGTCGAGCAGCAGGTCGCCATCGCGCGGCAGAAGGCGGGCATCGGAGCCGCCGAGCGTGTGCGACTCGAACGCTTCAAAGTCGACAGGTACCACTAATCGTGCGGTCACCGGACGTCCTCGCCATCGTCGGGCCTACCGCCGTCGGAAAGAGCGGCATAGCAGACGGCGTCGCGCGCACGCTTGGCGCCGAGATCGTGAGCGCGGACTCCATGCAGGTCTACCGGGGGATGGACGTCGGCACCGCGAAGACGCCACCTGCACAGCGGAGCGTCCCGTACCACTGCATCGACCTGCTCGACCCCGGCACGCCATACTCGGCTGCGCTCTTCCAGGCCGATGCGCGCACCGCGATCGATGCGCTGAGGGTTCGGGGCGTGCCTTCCGTACTCGTCGGCGGTACTGGACTCTACGTCAGGGCCGCACTCGATACGATGGAGTTCCCGTCGGGCGAGACGACGAGTTCGATACGATTCGAGCTCGAGCGACGGGCGACCGTGGAAGGCCCTCGCGCACTCCACGATGAGCTCACACGGCTCGACCCCGCCTCGGCCGCGCTGGTGCACCCCAACAACACCCGGCGGGTCATACGGGCGCTCGAGATGCTCGCCGCGGGCACCTCGTACGCCAAGCAGGCCTCGGGGTTCTCCCGGCGCACGTTCCATTACGCTGAGACCACACTCATCGGTCTCACGCTTGAGCGTGGGGAGCTCTACCATCGTATCGACGAGCGCGTCGATACGATGGTAGACACAGGACTGCTCGATGAGGTCCAGCGTCTGCTGGAACGCGGCTTCGCCGATGCGCTCACCTCGACTCAGGCGATCGGCTACAAGGAGCTCGTCCCCGTACTCCGTGGCCAGGCGGACCCAAGCGCAGCCATCGACGAGATCAAGCGCTCCACACGCCGGTACGCCAAGCGGCAGCTCGCGTGGTTCCGCGCCGACCCGCGCGTCTCGTGGCTCGACGTCACTGGACTGTCGACTCCGGAGGCGATCGACAGCGTGCTCGACCTGCTAGAATCGACCGGACACAGCGCCTAGGGAGGATCCCGTGGAACTCACATTCACCAAGATGAACGGCCTCGGCAACGACTTCATCATGATCGACGACCGCAGCCAGTCGATCGAAATGACTCCAGAGGCCGTCGCGTGGTTCTGTGACCGTCATTTCGGGATCGGTGGAGACGGGCTCATCCTGGTGCGCCCCGCCACGACGCCCGAGGCGGACTACTACATGCATTACTTCAACGCCGATGGCTCCCTCGCGGAGATGTGCGGCAACGGTGCCCGATGTTTCGCCAAGTACGTGGTGGACCACGGTCTCGTGGCCGCAGATGCCGCGTCGATGGTGATCGAGACCCTCGGTGGGCTCAAGCCGGTCACCTTCACCCGCGATGAGGACGGCATGCTGCTGAGCGCCACCGTCGATATGGGCATACCCGCCTTCGCGCCCGAGGACATCCCCGCCGACTTCGAGGGCACGCAGGTCTACGAGTGCCCTCTCGAGACACCGTTCGGCACGTTCGGCGTCACCGGGGTCAGCATGGGGAATCCGCACGTCATCATCTGGGTCGACGACGTCTCGGAAGCGCCTGTGGAGACCGTCGGACCGTTCATCGAGACGCACGAGCGCTTCCCGCAGAGCACCAACGTCGAGTTCGCTCAGCTCATCGATGATACGACGATTCGTATGCGCGTCTGGGAGCGTGGCGTGGGGGAGACGCTGGCGTGCGGCACCGGCGCCTGTGCCGTTCTCGTCGCCGGGACGCTCTCATGCCGCGTCGGCCGCGATGCCACCATCGAGCTGCCGGGCGGAGATCTGGATATCCGCTGGCACGAGAACGATCGCGTCTATATGACCGGCTCGGCCGCACTGTCTTTCACCGGCTCCGTAGAGCTCCCCGAGGAAGACGAAGTGTGAGCGCCACCGTTCCGTACGCACGCTTTGGTACCATGACCCAGTATCCGCACAGACCTATGAGGGGATGACGTACGTTGAGGATCGCACAGCGCATGGCCGACCTGCCACCGTACCTGTTCGCGGAGATCGACCGGAAGAAGGCCCTGAAGATCGCAGAAGGTGTGGACGTCATCTCACTGGGCATAGGAGACCCCGACCTTCCCACGCCGCAGCGCATCATCGACGCGATGGCTGTTGCGATCACCGATCCCGCGAATCACCAGTATCCTGCGTATGCCGGATCCCGTCCGTACCGTGCGGCCTGTGCCGAGTGGATGAGCCGACGGTTCGGCGTCACACTCGATCCGGACACCGAGGTACTCGGCCTCATCGGCTCCAAGGAGGGTATCGCTCACCTCTTCCCGGCGTTCATCGACGTCGATGACTACACGCTCGTTCCCGGTGTCGGCTACCCCGTGTACAGCACAGGCGGTGTGCTCATCGGCGGCAAGACACACTACATGCCGATGAACGAGGGCAACGACTGGCTCGCGGACTTCGAGTCCACGCCGGACGACGTGCTCGCCCGCGCGAAGATGATGTTCATCAGCTATCCCAACAACCCCGCCGCGGTGGCGGCGCCAGTCGAGTACTTCGACCGGGCGATCGCGTTCGCAAAGGAGCACGACCTCCTGCTGGTGCATGACAACGCCTACTCGGAGATCGGGTTCGATGGCTATCTGCCGCCGAGCATCATGGAGCGGCCCGGCGCGCGCGACGTGGCAATCGAGTTCTTCAGCTGCTCGAAGGCGTACAACATGACCGGCTGGCGTATCGCGTTCGCCTGCGGGAACGAAGAAGCCATCAAGACGCTCGGCACAGTGAAGAGCAACGTCGACTCCGGGCAGTTCACCGCGATCCAGCAGGCCGCGATGGAGGCGATGCTGGGTCCGCAGGACGACGTGGCCGAGATGTGCGCCATCTACCAGCGCCGCCGGGACATGGTGCTCGAGACCTTGCCATCGATCGGGCTCTCGGCCCGGCGTTCGGCAGGCACCATCTACGTGTGGGCGCGGATCCCCGACGGCTACACCTCGGCCGAGTATGCAGGCCTCGTGCTGGACCGTGCAGGGGTCATCATGCCCGCAGGCAGCGCGTACGGCCCGGACGGAGAGGGCTATGTCCGCATCTCCCTCGCTACGCCGGATGACCGCCTTGCCGAAGCGCTGCAGCGTATGGCCAACGCCTTCTAGAAGGAGCACTCTACACGCATGCCGCGTAATGCATACGAGGTCGTCACGGACATAGAAGAGCGGGCGGTGCTCGTTGGGATCGACAGGCCGCGCGCTGACGGATGGACACTCGAGGACGATCTCGCGGAGCTGACGCGGCTCGTGGACACGGCCGGCGCGACCGTCGTCGGCGTCATCACGCAGCGGCTGGACCGTCCCAATCCCCGCACCTTCATCGGGACCGGCAAGGCCGAGGAGGTGGAGACCCTTGCGCGCGCCGAGCGCGCGACGGTCGTCATCTTCGACGACGACCTTACGCCGAGCCAGCAAGCGAACCTCGAGGGGCTGTTCCCCGACATCCGGGTCATCGACCGCACACAACTCATCCTCGACATCTTCGCCCTGCATGCAGAGAGCCATGAGGGTAAACTCCAGGTTGAGCTTGCACGCCTTGAGTACGTTCTGCCGAGACTCCGCGGCATGTGGGGCCACCTCGAGGCGGAACGCCTTGGTGGAGGCCGTGGTGCACGGTTCGGCGCGGGCGAGTCGCAGCTGGAGACCGACCGACGCCTGACGCGCAGAAGGATCGCCGACCTGCGCAAGGAGCTCAAGCACGTGGCCCGTGCGCGTGAGACCCAGCGGGCGGCTCGTGGAGGCTCCGGCGTGTTCCGAATCGCGCTCGTCGGCTACACCAACGCCGGCAAATCCACTCTGCTCAACGCGCTCACCGGTGCGGGGGTTCTCGCCCAGGATCAACTCTTCGCCACACTTGACGCCACGACGCGACGCCTCGACCTGCCGGATGGGCGTGCGGTAACGCTCACGGACACCGTGGGCTTCATCAACAAGCTGCCACACGGTCTCGTGGAAGCGTTCAAGTCGACCCTGGACGAAGTCCGCGAGGCCGACCTCCTGCTCCACGTGGTCGATGCCTCACACCCCAACCGGGACTCCCAGATGGGCGCGGTGAAGGTCGTGCTGGAGGAGATCCAGGCCGCCAGCAGGCCCCAACTGGTGGTCTACAACAAGGCCGACCTGCTACCGACACTCGAGCGCGAGCGGCTGGCTCAGAGCCCGGGCGCTGTGGTGGTCGCGGCGGCCGAACGCGAGGGACTCGATACGCTATTGGACCGTATCGCCACAATCGCCGCGCAGACCGACGTCCCCATCACGGTGACGATCCCGTACGACAGAGGGGAACTCGTGCGCCTCGCACACGAACAGGGACACATCCTGAGTGAGGAGCACCTGGCCGAGGGCACCAGGCTCACCGTCGTGGCATCAGAGGCCGTCAGGGGACGCCTGTCGGAGTTCCTGCCACCGGTTGAACGGACGCCGGCAGAGTGGGAGCTGTGACGCTCCGCTGAGCGCGGACTCGAGCTCAGACGCGCCGGAACAGCGCCACGACCTTGCCGAGGATCGCGAAATCGGCGTGTTCATCGGCGTACAGGGGCTCCATCGACCGGTTCTCCGGCTGCAGCCTGACTCTACCGTCCTCACGGAAGAATCGCTTGACGGTGGCCTCCTCGTCGATCATCGCAACGACGATCTCGCCGTTGGATGCCGTCGACTGCTGACGCACCACGACGAAGTCGCCATCAAGGATGCCCGCGTCTATCATGCTCTCGCCCTTCACCCGCAGCACGAAGGTGTCCTCACCTGCGAACGACGCCGGCAAGGGGAGCGTAGCCTCGATGTTCTCCGAGGCCAGTATCGGGAAGCCTGCGGCCACCTGCCCCACGAGGGGGACTGCCTGCACTCTCTCGTAGTCGATGCCACGCTCGGTGTCGCGGTAGTCCAGCACCTCCAACGCGCGAGGTTTGGATGGGTCCCGCCGCAGGAGACCCTTCGCTTCGAGTGCCGCGAGATGTGAGTGGACCGTGGAGGATGAGGAAAGACCGACCGCCTCGCCGATCTCGCGGACCGATGGCGGGAAACCGCGACGGTGGATCTCAGCCCGGATGAAGTCGAGTATCTGGCGCTGCCGTGATGTGAGCTCTCGCTTGTAGACCATCAGGCATCCCTTCAGCAGCAGGTCATTCACGTTCACAGGCAGTGTACGACAGCCACAAGTCTGGTGCAAACACATGTTCGTATTCACTCTTGCATAGCGAACACATGTTCGCTATCATTCGACTCACGAACACACGTTCGCAGTCTGGGCTTCGATGTCAGACCACCGAGGTAGGGTCGTCGCACAGGCTACGAAGGAGGACTTCATGTCAGCGACACTCGTGTACCAGGCACACCTCACGGATCCGGGTACCCGCTCCTGCGTCATCCGTACGGAGATCCCTGGACGCCCGGATAGGCGCAATCTCGACCTCACACGACCCCGTGCCTCACGCGCCGGCCAGAAGACACCGGACCCTGCTCGTGTACTCGCTCGTGTGCTCTACGCCCTCCTGCTCGTCGCCGCTGCTGCAGCCATCACTGCCTCCGTGACCGCTCACCCCGAGCGCCCGGTTCCGGTCGCATGGTCGTCCGTCACGGTGGGGCCGTCCGCCACACTCTGGACCATCGCACAGGCGAATCCCGTCGAAGGCCTGAGTACAGCTGAGACCGTCGCGCTTATCAAGGACTCGAACCGTCTCGACAGCGCGATCATCGCGCCTGGTCAGACGCTTCTCGTTCCCGCCAGGGGAGTGACCGGCCTCGCGGTTGCGTCTCCATAGCCGTCTCCGCCAACTACCGTCCCCTGAGTCCCTATCCCGTCCGTACGACAAGGGCGCGATCGGGCTCGTCATGAGCATTGTCGCCCCATATGTTGTGTGCTAGTCTTTCCGCAAGCCAACATATGGGGGACGCGCGCATGAAGTGTCCGTTCTGCGGTCACAACGAGACCAAGGTCGTCGACTCGCGGGACTCCGAGTCCCAGGACGCCATTCGTCGTCGGCGGGAGTGTCTCGAGTGTGCCAAGCGTTTCACCACCTACGAGCGCCGCGAAGAGATGCCGCTCATGGTGGTCAAGAAGGATGGCTCCACCGAGCCGTTCGACCGAGGCAAGCTCCTGCGTGGACTTATCGTCGCCACCGCCAAGCGCCCTGTTCCCACGAGCACGCTCGAGGCGTTGCTCGACGACATCGAGGCCGACCTTCACAACGCCATGCAGTATGAGATCCCGGCTAAACGTCTGGGCGATATGGTCCTCATGCGTCTCCTCGACCTCGATAAGGTCGCATACATACGTTTCGCGTCGGTGTACAAGGAGTTCAGCGACCTCGACAGTTTCACCGCCGAGCTCACACGGCTCGGCAGCAAGAAGACGCGACAAGCCAGCAAACGCTAGACGGAGGACCGCCGGGTGGAAGTGAAGCTCTTCATCAGGGATGACTGCCCGGCGTGCCCCGCTGCCATGCGCGCGTGCGACGGCATAGCCGAGCTGTCCGTGTATGACCTCACGGATCCCTCGGGCTTCGCGGAAGCCTCCGCGCTCCGCGTCGACGCCACTCCGTCGGTCCTCGTGGTCGACTCCTCCGGTCGCGAGGTCGCCGCCTGGCGCGGGCAGACGCCCGCGGCATCGGACATCCGCGCGGTGTTGGCGCACTGATCCGATGAGCGACGTAACCGTCCCCGTTCAGCGCCTCGACCCGGACCTCCCGCTCCCGTCCTACGCACATGCCGGCGACGCTGGACTCGACCTCCTCGCATCCGAGACGGTCACGCTGCAGCCGATGGAGCGCGCGCTGATCGGCACGGGCATCGCCCTTGCCATACCCGAAGGTCACGCAGGGTTCGTGCAGCCGCGAAGCGGACTCGCGCTCAGGACCGGCCTCACGTTCGTGAACACCCCGGGTCTCATCGACAGCCACTTCCGAGGCGAGATCAAACTCATCGCGATCAACCTCGACCCTTCGACACCCATCCGCATCACCCGCGGCGACAAGATCGCACAGCTCGTCATTCAGCGGGTCGAGCGTGCCACCCTGGTCGACAGTGAGTCACTCGACACCACCGAACGAGGGGAGCGCGGCTTTGGCAGCTCCGGTGTCTGAGCACTGCTCGTACTCGATGACGCATCGCCAGATGCGGCGCATCGCGCCCGTCGGCATGTACCCACAGACGCGGATCATCCCCGAGATGGTGGGAGGGGGGATGGCCGCACCGGCATGACGCCTTGCTCCGATGGCGGCAGGTCCGTCCTGTGGAGCGCATTCCCGCAAGTACCTAAGACCAAGAAGGGCTGATGCTATGGACACGTTCTTCAAGTTCAACGAGCGAGGCACGACACTCAAGACGGAGATCCTCGCAGGTGTGGTCACGTTCATGACCATGGCGTACATCATCTTCGTCAACCCGGGCATCCTTTCCGCGGCGTTCGGCGATGCCGGCGCCGAGTGGATCCCGGCCCTGGCCACGGCGACGGCTCTGGGCGCCGCCCTCATGTGCCTCGCGATGGGGCTCATCGCGAACCGCCCGCTCGCGCTGGCCTCAGGCATGGGCCTGAACGCCGTCGTCGCGTTCAGCATCATCCTGGGTGCTGGTGTACCGTGGCAGGTAGGCATGTCGGTGGTGTTCGTCGAGGGCATCGTGATCCTGCTGCTCGTGATGACCGGCCTGCGCGAGGCGATCATGAACGCGATCCCGATCAACCTGAAGCGCGCGATCGGCGTCGGCATCGGTCTGTTCATCACCTTCATCGGACTCGTCGATGGTGGACTCGTGACCGCCAACCCGGCCACTCTCGTGCAGCTCGGCGACTTCAGTAATCCCGCCGTGTGGGTCACTCTGATCGGCCTCGTGGCGATCTTCGCCTTCATGGCCCTCAAGGTTAAGGGTGACATCCTGTGGGGTATTCTGGTCGCCGCCGTGGCCGCACTCATCTTCAAGGTGACGACCCTGCCGACCAGCGTCTTCGCAATGCCCGATTTCGCCACGTTCTGGGCACCGTTCCAGACCCCCGAGGGCACTGACTCGATCGCACTCCTGCAGGTCTTCACTCCGACGCTGCTGCTCTTTGTGTTCGCGGTCATGCTGACCGACTTCTTCGACACCATGGGAACTGTGCTCTCCGTGGGCGAACAGGCCGGCTTTGTGGAGAAGGACGGCACGGTCCCCGGCATCCGCAACATCCTTGCGGTCGACTCCGCGGCCGCTGCCGTGGGTGGTCTGTTCGGCGCGAGCTCCATCACCACGTACATCGAGTCAGCCGCAGGCGTTGCCGAGGGCGGGCGCACGGGTCTCACCTCGGTCGTCACCGGCCTGCTCTTCGCGCTGACGGTGTTCTTCACGCCGGTCATCGCCATGATCGGAGGCTCGACCTCCATAACCGCCGGTGCGCTCATCGTGGTCGGCTTCCTGATGATGACCAACATCAAGGAGATCCCCTGGGACGACTTCGAGAACGCGTTCCCGGCATTCCTGGTGATCGTCGGTATTCCGCTCACATACAACATCAGCTACGGCATCGGCCTCGGCTTCATCAGCTACGTGCTCATCAAGCTGCTCCATGGCAAGGGCAAAGACATCCACTGGCTGATGTATGTCGTAAGCGTGCTCTTCGTCGTCGCCTTCGTCCTGCCCAGCATCCAGGCTGCGATCGGGTAGGGGGCACACGTGGCACAACGCACGATTCAGACTGACGAGAAACTGCCAGTACTTCAGGCGATTCCCCTGGCGCTGCAACACCTCATGGCCATGTTCGGGGCCACGGTCCTCGTCCCGCTTCTCACCGGCCTCGATCCGTCGCTGGCCATCATGACCTCGGGCGCGGGCACGATCCTGTACCTCATCCTCACGAAGAACAAGATCCCGAGCTACCTTGGGTCCTCGTTCGCCTTCATTGGCCCGATCGCCGCAGTGGCGGCCACCAGGGGCATCCCCGCCGCACTCGGCGGTCTGGTGGTCGGCGGCCTGCTGTATGTCGTCGTCGCCCTCGTCATCAAGGGATTCGGCACAGGTTGGATCAACAAGGTCCTGCCGCCGGCGCTCGTCGGGGCGGTCGTGATAGTCATAGGCCTCGGCCTTGCCGGTGTGGCGGTCGGCATGGCAACCAAGGGGGCCGGAGACGCGTTCGACATCAAGAACCTCCTTGTGGCAGGCGTGACCCTTGGTGCCGCGATCGCGTTCTCCAGCTACTTCAAGGGCTTCCTGTCGACGATTCCCGTGCTCCTGGGAATCGTCGTCGGCTACGTGTTCGCCGCCTTCATGGGCATGGTGCAGTTCCAGCCCGTACTCGATGCGGCATGGGTAGGCCTTCCTACACTGGTGTTCCCAGAGTGGGACCTTGGCGCGATTCTGATCATCGCACCGGTGGCGCTCGTGGTGATCATCGAGCACATCGGCCATCTGCTCGTCGTGCAGGAGATCGTCGGCAAGGACTTCACACCATTGCTGCCCGAATCGCTCGC
>JAFGAG010000063.1 GCA_016933785.1 Coriobacteriia bacterium
CGCTGCTTGGCGCTCCGGCACCCGAGACCCATGCCGACGTTCTTGAGCGCCCCGCCGAATCCGACCGCCTCGTGGCCTTTCACATGCGTGACCACGATCATGGCATCCGCGTGCATCGCGACCGAACCGATGCGGACTGAGTCGAAGTGCTTCCCCGCCACCGGCACGTCCACCGCGTCCCGCCCGTCCAGACCGTCGGCGATGATGAGTGGCGCGTCGACCGTGGCGAAGGAGAAGCCGTTGTGGATCGCGCACGCAAGATGTTCTACGGCATTCGCGCGCTCGCCCCGGTACAGGGTGTTGGCGTCGGTCAGAAACGGCTTGCCGCCCGCGTCGCGGACGCGCCGCACCACCTCACGTAGGTACACCGGGTGTACGAACCCCGTGTTGCCCTGCTCGCCGAAGTGGAGCTTGATCGCCACGAGGTCGTCCCTGGCGATCGTGTCGCCAAGCCCCGCCCGCGAGAGCAGGCTTCCCACCCGCGTGACCATGCTGCGCTTCATCGGCGAACGCATGGGTGCGAAGTACACAGTCGCGGTATCTGCTCCGGACGGACTCATCGGTGGATCCCCTCTCGTGAATCGTGTTCATCGAACGCGAGTGCCGCCGCACCGAGCACGCCGGCATCGTTGCCGAGCTCCGCTTGCACCACGCGTACGTCACGCCGACCGGCCAAAGCCTCACCGTCGATCACCTCGGCGGCCCGCTCGACGAGGAAGCCACACGACTCGCCGATGCCTCCACCGACGATGATGAGTTTCGGGTTGAGCAGATTGACGACGCCCACGAGCGCCCGGCCCAGGACCTGTCCCGCATCCAGCAGGATCGCGCGCGATTCTTCGTCGCCTTTCAGTGCGGCGGTGATGACGTGCTCGGCCGTGACCTGCTCGGCGTCTCCGCCTGCCTCTTCGCGCAGCGCGAACGCCTTGAACGTCGCTGCCACTTCACGACCGCGCGCCGCGAGAGCCGGACGGCCGAGGAACGACTCAAGGTGCCCGGCGCCGCCGCAGGGACAGAGTGGGCCATCGAGCTGGACGACCATGTGGCCGATCTCGGCCCCCAGGCCGCGCGAGCCGCGGTAGCACTCGCCGTCGAGGAACAGCGCCCCGCCGACGCCGGTGCCGAGCGTGATCATCACGAAGTCGCGGACGCCCTTGCCTGCGCCGAACCGGCTCTCGCCGATCCCCGCGCAGTTCGAGTCGTTGTCGATGGTGACCGAGTGGCGCACGCGCGACATGATGAGCGAGCGCATGTCGACACCCGCCAGCGGAAGGTTGGTGCAGAACTCGACCGACTGCTTCAGGAAGTCGATCTGCGCCGGAAGACCGACACCGATACCGGCGATCTCGGCAGGATGCACACCGGCCGCCACGTCCCCTATCGACTCGATGATCGAGTCCACGATCGCGAACGGACCTGCATCCCGGGGCGTTAGCGTGCGGACCTCTTTGAGCAACCTGCCCTTGCGATCCACCAGGCCCGCTGCCACTCTCGTGCCGCCGACATCGACGCCGATAGCGTAGGACGTCCGCATGCGCATCTACCTCCCGGGTGTCGCGTCGATTCGCGCCGTATGCCGATGATACCAGCCAGAACCGACACCGCTCTCAGTAGTCCCAGACGACGCCCCTGCTCTTGATCAGTCCGAGGTCGCGCATCGCCTCGAACATCCGGGACTCCGGGACGCCGAACAGGCCGGCCAGGTAGCGGTAGTCGTTGAACCACTTCTGGGCCTGGTCTCTGACGAGATAGCCGGGCGTCATGAACTCGGCCGCCATCATCTCGGCCACCCGGTGCTGGTCCTCACGGTTGCGCGGGTAGGTCGCGTCGGGATCGTCCAGCACGACGAGGATGTGGCCGATCACATGCCCGAGGCCCGCCTGCCGGACGAGCAGCGGACGCGACGCGTTGAGCAGGATGGCCGGAAGACCGTCCTCGTAGATGAGGGCAGCGGTGAACCACAGCGGGAGCGGGATCGAGCGCACCGGTATGCCGAGATGTCCCGCGACGACCTCCATCGCGACCGGTGGTTCGGTGATGCCAGCGGCCCGGAGCTCGTTCTCGACGAGCTGCCGATAGTATGCGTCGCTACGAAGTGACACGAATCTCCTTCAGCGAGCCCCGTTAGGGAATACCATATACGGGTGACGATGTAGACGCATGGACATGCCCGGCATCACACTTCGACTGTTGACGATATACCCACACGGCATACACACGCGAGAGGAGGAGCCATGGAACACCCGGCCGGTGCCCCCGCAGCGCGTGCCGAGGACCTGCTCCGGGCGCTCTCCGTGGCGATGCACGCCGTTCGGTTGTACCCACAGGCGAGTCCGATGCGGGCCGAGGCGATCCTCCGCTTCACCGCGGCCTCCCGCGAGGTGATGCGGGGATCGGGACCGCTGCAGTACCGGGTGGACCGCAATCGGTTCATCATCGGCGACGCGGCTGTCGGCGAAGGCGTGGCGCAGATCGCGTCACTTGCCGAGATGCTGCACGCATTGCAGGTGCGGCAGTTGATCGTGGCACCGGAGGTGACGGAAGAGGAGATAGTCCGGTTCCTCGAGATACTGAACGGTGACGCGGCGGCCATTCGCGCCTCCGGAGGCTTCCGCAAAGCGCTTCTCGAGTCCGGCATCGCGAACGTGGCGGTCGTGGAGGTCACGCTCCGGGCGTCCACCGAATCCGGACTTCTCGGCCTCGACCTCACCACCTCTCCGCTCGACGAGATCGCGCCGGAGCTCGCCCAGGCCGCCGAGGCGTGGGCAGTAGAAGCGGGCTCGGGCGAGGGCGGCACCGACGAGGTGGCAGACGCGATCTCGCGCCTGGAGCCCGCCGCGCGCGACCTGGCGATGACCAGGTGTGCTGAGGCGCTGCGCTTCCTCGACGAAGAGAGCAGACTCTCGCTTCTGAACGCGGCGCTCACGCACGAGCCCGGCGGCCCGGCGATGGACGGGATGCTCGACGTGGTGGCGCACATGCCCCCCGCTGCGCTCGCCCGGCTTCTGCGGATGACCGCTCAGATGCGTGGCGAGGACGCCGATGAGCTTGCCGGCGCGTTCGAACTGCCGCCCGAAGTCGCGGAGGAGGTAGCGGCGCTCATGCGCCCCGCGCCCGTTTCGGACGAAGCGCGGGGGATCCCCGCCGAAGCCGACGTGTCCGGCATCGTGGCCGAGGTCACAGGCACGGACGAGCACGACATGCTCGAGCTCGACCGTCTCGTCGCGGGTACGACATCGCGCGATGCGGCCGCGCGCGGGCTCGGCACCGCCCTTCGCATAGCACGGTTGCGCGTGAGCGAGGATGCGCTCCGGGCGATCGGTGATGCGATCCCCGGCGCTGCAGCCGCCGGCGCACTCCATGAGATAGCCGATGCGGCGGCGTTCCTCGGCGAGGCGGTCGAGGATCCCGCGCTCACCGTCGCTGCACAGGCCGCCCGAGGGACCATCGCCGACCCCGCCCTTGCACGCGAGTGCGTGCGGCAACTCCTGCTGGATCCGCAGTCCTCGCACGCTCGCCCGCTGCTACAGGCTGCGGGGGGCGTCGGGGCCGAAGCCCTCATCGAGGCGTATACGCAGAGCGATCAGGCGGCCCGCGCAAGGCTGATCCCCACGATCGAGGCGCTCTCGGAGTCCGTCGCTCCGATCGCAGGCCGCATGGTGCGCACCGGCGAGCCGGCGACGGCGCTCGGAGCCATCAGGATGCTCGAGGCGATGGCATCGAGGCGGCTGGTTCCCACTGTCGCCCTCGGGCTCGAGCATCTCGACGCACGGGTGAGGGAGGCCGCCGTCATCGCGATCGCGAGGACCTCAGGGAGTGAGAGCCTTCAGCTTCTGGAGAAGTGCCTCGCGCACTGGGACCCGGAGACCCGGCGTATCGCCGCACGCGAGATCGGTGTCGCCAAGCTCGATGAAGCGGTGCCCGCGCTCCTGAAAGTGATCTCGGTCGCCGAGGTGAATGAAAGGAACTACGAGCTCAAGAAAGAAGTACTCAAGAGTCTCGATTCTATCGGCTCGGATCGCGCGCTTCCGGTCCTCAAGCGGCTCGCGTCGAGGCGGCTCGTGATCGGCAAGAAGAACCGTGAGCTTCGCTACCTGGCGGCAAAGGTCCTTGACTCCATCGAGGGCCGGGGCCGCTCCGACACAAGGAGGGACATCGAGTGACCGATCATCCCATGAGTGATGAGAGGCTCGAAACCCCGGAAGAGCTCGCCTCGCTCGCCGGGTCGTCCGCGCGGGCGCCGTTCTCTACGGAGAAACGCCTTGGTGCGGCGCGCTCGCTTGCACGCGCACTGGCGGTCGCCCAGAACAACGACTCCCTCTACCCGCCCACGCACCCGCTCGTCGAACAGTCCACCGCTGAGCTCGCCGGAGCCGTTTCGACGCTCGTCGACCTCGGTTTCGAGGACGTGACGCTGAACGTGTACAAGGCCACCCTCTTCATCGAGAACCAGGTGCTGCCCGAGGAGAGCGTGACGTACCGCAAGCTCGTCGAGGACCTGCTCGCGCGCGGCGTATCGGCGGTGACGCTCTCAATCGGATTCACCCAGAGCGACGCGGGCACCCTGGCTGCGATGCTGAACGACACGTCCATCACCACGATCGAAGACGCGCGAGCCTTCCTGACCCGCTCTGGTGTGACGAGCGTCTCGCTTGCCGAGACGAGCGACCTGGACGATGAGGTCCGTGCTGCCGAGGAGCGCGAGAACAAGGCGCGTGGCCGCGAGATCTACGATCAGGGCGTCTCGCTCATGCGCGATGTGGAGACGCAGGCCAAGCTCGGCAAGGTCTTCGAGGTCGACACGCTGCAACAGATGGTGAGCGCGCTCCTGGACACGCTGTTCAAGGATCCCGCCGCCATCCTCGGCCTGGCCGCGATCAAGACCCACGATGACTACACGCTCAACCACTCCCTCAACGTGTGCATCCTCTCGCTCGCGCTGGGTGCGTCGATCGGGCTCGACAAGGACACGCTCCGCTCGCTCGGCCTCTCGGCCCTCCTGTACGACCTCGGCAAAGTGCGCATCCCCGAGGACATCCTCAACAAGGAGGGCCCGCTGACCTCCGACGAGTGGCAGATCGTGAAGAGCCACACTACCGAGGGCGCCGACCTGCTCAAGCGCATCCAGCTCGTGGATCAGATGCCGATGGTGGTGGCCTACGAGCACCACCAGCGCCATGACCTCCAGGGCTACCCGCATCCGGACACCCCGCAGGAGCAGCACCTCTTCTCCAAGATGGTGGCGCTGTGCGACGCGTACGACGCCATGACGACACGGCGTCCGTTCAGGCGCGAGATCCGCCCTGACAAGGCGCTTGCGGTGCTCATGCAGGGCCGGAGCAAAGCCTACGATCCGGCCGTCACCAAGGCACTTGTGGCCATGCTCGGCATCTACCCGATGGGTGCGGTGGTGACCGTGGACGACGGTTCGACCGCCGTGGTGTTCAGGGTCAACAAAGACGACCTGCTGCGGCCGCGCGTGAAGCGGCTCATCGGCGCCGACGGCAAGTGGCTCGAAGAGCCCGAGACCGTCGACCTGCGGCTGATCGACCCGGAGACCGGGACCTACGCGCTCTCGATCGCGGAGTGCATCCCGGCAAGCGATGCGGGCATCGACGACGTGTGGCAGTACCTGTAGCACCGGTGCTCATAGCGAAGGGCGCGGCTCCCATCGGGGCCGCGCCCTTGTGTGTTGGCGATCGTGGTGCGGACATCTCACTCGAGAGCGTCTTCGATATCCCGGAAGTCCGTGTCGTCGGGCAGCGCCATCTCGTCAAGCTCACGGATGATCGTCTCCAGCTCGCGAGCGATCGCTTCCTGATCGTCCGATGCGGGCAGCGGGTCGTCCGGAGAGATCGCGCTGTCGGAAGACCCGCCCGTGTCCGCCGATGCCGGGGCACTCGCCTCCGCACTGTCGACGGCCCCGGGTGATGTGACCTGGCCCGACGACGGCGAGACGGCCCCTGGCGAGGTCGTCTCCTCCGTCGTCGCCCCTCTGTCGCACCCTGCCGCGAGCACCACGACGACCATCAGCGCTACGGCAGCGACAACGCGCTTTCTCACTCGGTGTCTGCCTCCACCTCAAGATCCTCAGCGATATCCCGCAGAAGCTGCGCGGCCTCACGCAGCTGGAGCCGCGCCTGGTGCATCGTCCTCACAGAGATACGAGCCTGGTTCCTCGCGCTGAGGAACGCTCCCCTGCGGTTGTCAGCATCGGGTACGCTGAGAAACTCACGGGCCGCGATCCGCTCCTGTTCCCGCGCCTGCGCACGGAGCTGCTCGCACTCCTGCAGCATCTCGCGAACCTCGGAGACGTCGCCACCAGCCTGCTCGACGACACCGGCGAGCTGCATGATGCGCTCCTGCCGCTGCTCCATCGCGCGCAACGCCTCATCGAAGCGCGTGGCCCGCCGCTGGATCGCGAACTCGATCCGGTCCTGAAGGTACGAGGGTCCGGCCTGGTTGGGCGCGGCGGTGACCGCCGGGCCGCTCTGGGCCACGGTTGGCCCCTGGCCGGCGAGCGCCGCCGGCGCAGTGAACGCGAGCACCAGCACGGTGACCACCGTCAACGCGATCGTCTTTGACAGACCCTTCTTCATGATCATCACCCCATCGATAGTAACGCCTATCGCACGTGACATGTCGCGGTTGTACACAAGTAAGTATCGGCCCCGAGAGTTGGGCCACGATGAAGCGTGTGTTGAGATGCGGTTAAGGGCCGACCACCGGCTTCGGCGCCGCGCCAGCCGCATCCGCAGGCGGCAGGGTGACCACCAGACGCGCGCCGCCGAGCGGCGAGTCCTCCACGCTGATGGAGCCGTCCATCGCCTCGGCCAGACGCTTGCAGATCGCGAGACCCAGGCCGAACCCACCGGTAGCCGAAGTCCGGCTGGGATCCAGCCGCGCGAAGCGGTCGAACACCCTCTCACGCTCCGACCCGGGTATCCCTGGCCCCGAATCGTCCACCATGAGCGTCCACCGGTCGCCGCGGACGCCAGAGCTGACACGCACCTCACCGCCGGCAGGAGTGTACGCAAGCGCGTTGGACACCAGCGCAGAAGCCACCTGCAGCAGCCGGTCAGCGTCCCCGTAAGGAGCCGATCCGGCCAGATCGTCCACGTGGAGGTCTACCCCGAGAGCAAGCGCAGATGATTCGTGACGAGCGCGCAGCACCTCGGCAAGTCCCGTGGTGTCGATGGGCGCCCGGGCCACGGCGACCCGCCCCGAGTCGAGGTCGGCAAGCGCGAGAAGCGTGCTGGTGAGTTCCATCAAACGGCCCGCTTCGTCGCGGATGATGCGCGCGAACCGCTCGCGCTTCTCATCGGTATCGGCCATCCCGTCGAGCAACGCACCCGCGTACCCCTGGATCGACGTGATCGGCGTCCGCAGCTCGTGAGAGACGTTGCCGACGAACTCCTTCTGCGCCGAGTAGGCCGCGTGCACGCGGGCCGACATCGCGTTGAAAGACCGCGCCAGGGCCCGCACCTCGGCATCGCCCTCCACTGCGACCTGGCGTCCCCACGAACCCTGACCGATCGCCTCGGCGGCATCGCGGAGGCGCAGCAGGGGCGCCGTGACCCTGCGGGCAGCCACGCCGCCCGTGAGCCACGCCCCGGCGATCGCCAGCAGCGCCGCTACGACGCCGATGATGGCGCCCGTACGCAGCACCGGAACGGCCTCTCGGAGCGGTTGCATCGCCACGAGGTGTCCTCCACCCACCGGCGCGGCCACAATGATCACTTGCCCCGCGCTAGACACGCGTTTCACACCCGTGCGGACGCCCCGCGCATCGGGCTCGCCCGTGAGACGCGCCACGTCGTACGTGGCGGCCGCCCCCTCACCGGGAATCGGGTGCACCACAGCGCCTGCTCTGTCCACGAGTACGAGCCGGGCATCGAGGAGGCGCCCTTCGACCTCGAACAGCTGCGCCCTGAGTCCCGTGAGGGCCGGCGCGGTATCCAGGTCCACGTCTCCCGCAGTGGCCATACCCTGCGCGATCGCATACACCTGGCGAGACAACTCCGCTGTCCGCAGGGTGATCGCCGAGCCGAGCCACACGGCGTACAGCACTGCCACTGTGAGCACCACCGAGACGGCGGCAACAGCGGCAACGGTGATACGCACGCGCCGGGTGATGCCGGGATGCGCCTCCATCGGCCTGGCCATCCGCTCAGCCACACCTGACGGCACGGTAGCCCACGCCGCGGACGGTCTCGATGAAGCGAGGTGCAGCCGCGTCGTCGCCGAGCTTCTCCCGGATGTGGCGGACATGCACGTCCACTCCGCGCTCGTCCACGTACTCGGCGAACCCCCAGGCAGCCTCGAGCAGCTGCTGTCGGGTGAGGACGACGCCCGGCTGACGGGCGAGCGCATGCAGCAGGTCGAATTCGCGTGCGGTCAGCGTCACGCTCGACCCCGCCACCGACACGTCGCGCGTAGCAGGGTCGAGCTCGAGTACGCCGATACGCAGTGGCGCCGACGCGGCGACAGGCGTCCCCGCGCGGCGGATGAGCGCCCGGACGCGAGCGACGAGCTCCGGAGGGCTGAAAGGCTTGGTGACGTAGTCGTCGGCGCCGGTCTCAAGCGCGCCAACCTTGTCCAGGTCGCCTTCGCGCGCGGTGAGCATGATGATCGGTACGTCCGACCTCTCGCGGATGCGGCGACAGACCTCGATCCCGTCCATCGACGGCAGCATGATGTCGAGGACCACGATATCGCAGCCACCGGCGCACGCACGCGAGACCGCCTCCGCCCCGTCGGTGCAGTACTCCACCTCGAGCCCTGCGCTCTGTAGGTAGAGACCCACGAGTTCGCGGATGTTGGCTTCATCATCAACGACGAGCGCCCGTGCCATGAGCGGCCCCCTGTCCGTGTGGTCCAAGTGTACCCCTCACAGGAACGCACGGGGGATGTGGCGCCGAAGCGCGCACGCCACTGCCGGGCCTACTCGATCACCCTACACGGCCTCCCGCCGCGCGATCCGCACCAGTCGCCCCACCGAACGACCGAAACGGTATGCGATCTCGGGACCGAGGGGCCTGTAACGCGTGTGTGGCTCTGGCGGAAGGGCCCTGTCGTAACTAGCGCGTGAGGCCGGGTCCGACAGCGTCTGATATGCCTCGTTAAGAAGGCGTGCGGCCTCGGCGTCACCGCCATGATCGGGGTGCATGTCCCGCATCAGCCGACGATATGCAGCCGCTATGACCTGCTGGGAGGCGTCTCGCCGCACCTGCAACAGCCGGTAGTGATCGGTCACGTGCCCACGACCTCGCTTCGTATACGGGGGTCTCGGAGAAGCTCGCTTCACGGCGCATCGTACCACTGCGGGAGTCGTGGCCGCGCGAACGCGATGGCCTGCAGGAAAGCGATCCCCCGCTTGTCCATAAGGATGGCACTGCAGGTGCTAGTGAGGCGTGGGGCCGCGCGGCTCCAGGCGCCCCCCATGGCGGCTCCGGTCCTCCGGAGCAGGTGGTTCCAGTGGTACCATGTTCAGTGTTCTAAAGGGACCAGATGCGATGAACGACAGGAGATACCCCCGAATGAGTAGAGTCCTCTTCGTCACCCCTCCGTACAAGTGCTGGGGCCAGCAGATGATCGGTAACTGGCCGCCGCTCCACCTCGTCTACCTCGCCGGTGCGGCGATCAACGCCGGTCACGAGGCCAAGATCTACGACGCGATGTACAAGGACACGTCGTATGAGGAGATCCGGCACCAGGTGGAGACCTACAAGCCGGACGTGGTCATGTCGCTCGACTACCTCCCGGTGACCGGTGCGATCAGCACGTGCACGGTTCCTGCGGCCGTTGAAGCGCTCCGTGTGGCCAAGCAGGTGGACCCGGCGATCCACACGCTCATCGGCGGTCCGCACCCCACGTTCATGTACGAGGAGATGCTCAACGAAGAGGACAATCCCGTCGACGTGATTCTCCGCGGCGAGATGGAGGAGACGCTCGCCGACCTCCTCGGCGCGCTTGCCGAAGGCCGCCCGCTCGACGACGTGAAGGGCATCGCTTTCATGCGTGAGGGCGAGATCGTGGCGACACCGCAGCGCCCGCACATCGCGGACCTCGACACGCTAACCCCCGCCTGGGATGCGCTCGAGTGGGAGGACTACCACTACAACATCGACCCGTGGGGACGCATGGCGTCGATCCTCACCTCCCGCGGCTGCATGATGGGCTGCTCGTTCTGCAGCCAGCGCGTGTTCTGGCGCGGTGAGTGGCGCGCACGCGACCCGTACAAGGTCATGGACGAGATCCGGCACCTCGTGGAGGAGTACCACGTCGAATTCATCACCATGATCGACGCGTACCCCACACGCGACCGTGAGCGGTGGGAGAAGATCCTCGACCTGCTCATCGAGGCCGACCTCGGCGTGCAGCTGCTCATCGAGACCCGCGTCGAGGACATCATCCGCGACGAGGACATCCTGCATAAGTACGCAGATGCCGGCATCATGCACATCTACCTCGGCCTCGAAACGTCGACCGACGAGTTGCTGAACAGCCTCAACAAGGGCACGACGATCGACATGAACGAGCACGCGGTGAAGATCCTCAAGCAGCACGACATCATGATCGAAGCATCGTTCATGATCGGATTCCCGGAGGAGACGTGGGATTCTATCAAGGCGACCGCGGCCATGGCTGCGCGCCTCAACCCGGATATCGCCGTGTTCCCGGTGCTCACCCCGATGCCGTACACGGCGCTCTGGGACGATGTGTACGACCGTATCCGCGTCTGGGACTACTCGAAGTACAACATCTCGACCCCGATCATCGAGCCGTACGCCATGTCGCTCACCGATGTGACCATCGCGCTCGGGCGCTGCTACATGACCTTCTACGCGAACAAGATGAACGAGATCCTGGCGTTGCCGGAGGGCTTCAAGCGCAGCTACATGCTCTCCGCCATGAAGGTGATGATGCGCGACTACGGCGAGCAGTTCGACTTCCTGGGGATCGGCAAGGAGAAGATCGGCGAGATGCCGAAGAAGATGGCCGACGCCATGAAGAAGCTCTCGGGCTCCGAGAAGGCGGCGGAGAAGACCGAGGCGCCGGCTGCCGAGTAGAGCGCCTACCACGCACGGACACAAGAGGGGCGCCGGAAACGGCGCCCCTTCTGAATGCGAAAGAACTCGGCTGCGTTACAGGTCTTTGCCGAGTCCGCCGATCCCCGCGTGCGTCGTGTCGAACACTGCGGGGATGCCGATCAGCGTGAAGAGCGAGAGCGGCATCGCGAGGATCGCCACCCACGCGAGGCGCTGGCCGCCCCACTTGAGCGTGTAGCGCAAGTGGAGATACACCGCGTAGATGATCCACACGATGAGGCTCCACGTCTCCACCGGGTCCCAGCCCCAGTAGCGGCCCCATGCCTCGTTGGCCCAGATGGCGCCGGTGACGATCATGATTCCCCAGAAGAAGAACCCGACCAGCACGTAGCGGACGGTCAGGTTCTCGAGCGCGTCTTGCGCCGGTAGCCTCTCGAAGCGCTTCGCCCACGCGCCCGAGCCGGAGCGTTCACGCACGATGTAGGCGATTGCGAGACCGAACGAGATCACGAACGCGCCGAACGCGAGGTTGGCGAAGATCACGTGTATAGCGAGCCAGAAGCTCGTGAGCTTTCCGGTCATGGGCACCTCGGTGCCCTGTGCGAGCATCGCGCCGCCCAGCAGTAAGAGCGCCACAGGCATCACACCGATGCCCGCGCTCGCGAGCCTCGGCTGTCGCCAGGCCACGAAGACGAACGTGGCCACCACGAAGAGCACGAGCGCCGCCGCGACCTCGTAGAAGCCCAGGTACGGTCCGTGACCGACCCGCACCCATCGGAAGCCCAGAGACGCCGTCTGCGCGGCAAGACCGATGCCGGACACCAGTACGGCCCGGCCGATGAGCTTGTCCTTACCAAAGACGACGCCGATGGCGGACAGGGCCGTTGCGCCCGCATAAAGGAACAGCGTCACCCACGTCATGACGATCTCCAAGATCACGCACTCCCTTCAGCAGCGCCAAGTGCCCGGCGCAGTTCATCCTCGATCTCACCGCGGCTTGTGGAGTGGACACGCCACAGTCGCATCCGCACCGCAAGCCGTGCCTGGTCCCCATCGCGCTCCACCTGCGCTGTGATGATCGTCTGCCGCGCAAGTGTGGCGATCCCCAGGCCGATCATCGCGATGACACCGGCCGCGTAGAGAAGCGGGATGGAGGGGTCGTCCACAAGCTGGAGC
>JAFGAG010000007.1 GCA_016933785.1 Coriobacteriia bacterium
CGATCATGCGTCGGATCATCGTTGGCATATCAGGAGCGACGGGCGTGGTGATGGGCTACTACCTCGTCTCAGCGCTCAAGCAGCATCCTGATGTCGAGGTGCACCTCGTCGTCACAGAAGGCGCCCAGAAGACCTGGGAGCTCGAGTGCGACATCCCGCTCGTCGAGCTCGCCGCGCTGGCCGACGTGTACCACAGCGACAAGAACCTCGCCGCGTCGATCTCGAGCGGTTCGTTCGTGACCGACGGTATGATCGTATGTCCCTGCTCCATGAAGACGCTTGCGGGTATCACCGCGGGTTACGCGGTGAACCTGCTCGTGCGTGCTGTGGATGTGTGTTTGAAGGAGGAGCGGCGGGTGGTGCTCGTGCCGCGGGAGATGCCGTTCGGGAAGATCCATCTGCGGAACCTTCACGAAGCGGCAGATCTCGGGTGCAGCATCGTCCCGCCGCTCCTTACCTTCTACAACGACCCGCAGACCATGGAAGACCAGATCAACCACATCATCGGCAAGATCCTGCGGCAGTTCGGCCTCGAGCACGACCGCTTCGTGTCCTGGAAGGGTGCTGAGGTGTGATGGACGCATGGTTCGCAGGTCACGGTGACGCACGGACCAGAGTCGAGGCGGTCGTCGTCTCCTGCGGCCCCGATGTGTCGGTGTGCTTCGGGGGAGGCGAGGGGCCGCACATCGGCGCGGTCGCCCTGGGCATCCCGCGGCCGAGCCTCATGGACCACTCTGCGCCGTCCGCGTCTGCGAGTGTGCTGTGCGTGACCGGTCACAAGGAGGACGAGCTCGCGCGGGAGGCCGCGCTCAAGCTCGCAACGACTCTTGGCTGTCGCGTGAGTGTATCCGTCGGCCTTCATGTGGACGACGCGACCCCCGCTGACATCCGCGACATGGCCGAGAACCATCGCATCGTGCTGGCACAGGTCATCGAGCTGCTTCGCGATGAGCGTGGCCACGAGAGTGAAGGAGAATCGCATGTCGGATAGATATCCAGACCTACGCTCGATGCTCGACCTGCTCGCGCAACACCCCGGGCAGCTGCTCGAGACCGACGTAGAGGTCGACCCGGATGCCGAGCTGTCGGGTGTGTACCGGCACGTCGGCGCCTGGGGCACGGTCATGCGGCCGACCCAGGTGGGCCCCGCAATGATCTTCAACAACGTGAAAGGTCACGAGGGCGCGCGCGTGCTGACCGGCCTGCTCGCGAGCCGCGAGCGCGTGGGACTCATGCTCGATACCGACCCGAAGCGTCTGGGCTACTTGCTGAAAGACGCCGTGGCCTCTCCGATCGACCCCATCACGGTCCCGCAGTCCGAGGCCGTGTGTCAGGAGGTCGTGCACCGCGCCGAGGATCCCGGCTTCGATATCCGGAAGCTGATCCCGGCCCCGACCAACACACCGGAGGACGCCGGCCCCTACGTGACGATGGGCATGTGCTACGCGACGGACCCCGAGAACGGCGACAGCGATGTGACGATCCACCGGCTCTGCCTGCAGAGCAAGGACGAGATCTCCATGTACTTCGTGCCGGGAGCGCGCCATCTGACGGTGTTCCGCGAGAAGGCCGAGGCTGCGGGCAAGCCGCTTCCGATCTCCATCAGCATCGGCGTCGACCCCGCTATCGAGATCGCCGCATGCTTCGAGCCGCCTACCACGCCGCTCGGCTTCAACGAGCTCAGCATCGCAGGCTCCATCCGTGGTACGGCCGTCGAGATGGTCGACTGCATCACGATCGGCGAGAAGGCAATCGCCAATGCGGAGTACGTCATCGAGGGCGAGCTGCTCCCCGACGTCCGCGTCCGTGAGGACCAGAACACTGACACCGGCAAGGCGATGCCGGAGTTCCCGGGGTACACAGGTCGCGCCAACCCCGAACTCCCCATCATCAAGGTGAAGGCGGTCACACACCGGAAGAACCCGATCATGCAGACCGTCATCGGCCCAAGCGAAGAGCACGTGAGCATGGCCGGGATCCCCACGGAAGCCAGCATCATCCAGATGGTTGACCGCGCGATGCCGGGCCGTCTGCAGAACGTGTACTCCCACTCCGCTGGGGGCGGCAAGTACATGGCCGTCATGCAGTTCAAGAAGAGCATCCCGAGCGACGAGGGCCGGCAGCGCCAGGCTGCGCTGCTCGCGTTCGCGGCGTTCTCCGAGCTCAAGCACATCATCCTCGTGGATGAGGATGTCGATCCCTTCGACAGCAACGATGTGCTGTGGGCTATGAACACCCGCTTCCAGGGTGATATCGACACGATCATGATTCCGGGCGTGCGCTGTCACCCGCTCGATCCCTCACAGGGGCCGGAATACAACGCGGCGCTGCGCGACCGGGGCATCTCGTGCAAGGTCATCTTCGACTGCACGGTACCCTTCGCATTGAAGGACCGGTTCAAGCGCTCGGAGTTCCTCGAGGTCGACCCCGCCAAGTGGGCGCCCTCGCTGTTCGGCGGATAGCACGAGACGGCGTCCGTCCGGTGCGCTCGCCGGGCGGACGCCGCACTCGGGCCGGCAGCGGCCCGCAGTTCAGTGACGTGACCGGAGTGTGGAACGGAGAGAGTGCATGTGTATGGTGCAGCCCGTAGCGGACTGGAGCAGGACGTCGGGGCCGGTGGCGGCAGTCACGGACCCTGATATCGCGACGCTCGGGGAACGGGCCACCGCCGGTGAGGCCGCATGGCAGTTCGACGAGCCGGTCATCGCGGTCGACGAGGATGACAACGAGATCGGCGAGGTCTCGCGGGCAGGGGCGCACAACGGCGCGGGGATCCTGCATCGCGCCTTCATGACGGTTCTCGTCGACGGTGAGGGACGGCTGCTCCTCGCGCGACGCAGCGCCTTCAAGCGCCTGTGGGCTCTCGCGTGGGCCGATAGTTGCGCCGGCCATCCCCGGCCAGGCGAAGGGGTCGTCGAGGCTGCGCAGCGCCGCATCCGCGAGGAGCTTGGGTGCAGCGCTGAGCTACAGTCCGTGGGGTCCTTCATCTACCAGGCGGAACTCCCGGGCCTCGGGAGTGAGAACGAGCTGTGCCACCTGCTCGTGGGTCGTGCGACGAGTGCCCTGGACCCCGATCCAGCCGAGGTGGATGAGGTCGCCGCCTTCAGGCTCGCCGATCTCGATCTCGCCATCCGTGAGGACCCCGACGCGTTCGCTCCGTGGCTCGTCGAGTCCCTCCGCGAGTTCCCGCTCTGTGCGCTTTCCGCGACGGAGACGTTCGAGTAGTCTACAACCGTCCTGCGCACCAGGCCTGCGTATCCGCCCCATCCCGCTTCCGTAGAAGTTGTGGATTCGGTGACGGACGGGCTTCGTGAGCGTTTGAACGGTATCACTTCTGCTAGACTATCGCGGGTATCGTCACACAGATATGGAGCCCGTCTATGATCTCCATGCGGAACGTCAGCAAGATCTACGTTCCGAACAAGCCCCCGGCGCTCGATGACTGCACTGTCGAGATCGAGCAGGGCGAGTTCGTATTCCTCGTGGGCCACTCCGGCTCCGGCAAGTCCACCTTCATCAGACTGCTGCTTCGCGAGCTGCTCCCGACCAAGGGGCAGATCGTGGTCGCGGGCCAGGACCTCACCAGGATGAAGAGCTGGAAGGTCCCGTTCCTGCGCCGCAACATCGGCTGCGTGTTCCAGGACTTCAAGCTGCTGCCCAACAAGACCACGTACGAGAACATCGCGTTCGCGCTCGAGGTCATCGGCCGGTCGAAGCACGTGATCCGCACACAGGTGCCCGAGGTGCTCCGGCTGGTGGGCCTCGAGGAGAAGATGGAGAGCTATCCCGACGAGCTCTCGGGTGGAGAGCAGCAGCGTGTCTCTATCGCGCGTGCGTTCGTGAACCGCCCGCCGCTCCTGCTCGCCGACGAACCCACAGGGAACCTCGATCCGGCGACATCGCTCGGCATCATGAGCCTGCTCAACCGCATCAACAAGACCGGCACCACGGTCTTGGTGGCCACGCACGATCGAGAGATGGTCGACTCGATGCGCAAGCGAGTCATCGCGCTCGAGGGCGGCAAGGTCATCCGTGACCAGGACCGAGGTGTCTACGGCTATGGCGATTAACTTCGGCTACTTCATGAAGGAGTCGGCGGTCAGCTTCCGCCGCAACTGGGTGATGAGCCTTGGGGCCATCATCACGATCTACCTGTCTCTGCTGCTGGTGGGCGTCTCGCTCGGTTCGGGCATGCTCCTCGGCCAGGTGGTCGAGTCGTTCGAGGACAAGGTCTCCATCCGTCTGTTCCTGAAAGACGGCGCACCCGCCGAGCAGGTCGACGCCATGCAGGCCGAACTGCTCGCCAACGAGATGGTGGACACCGTCGTCTACACGTCCAAGGAGCAGGCGCTCGAGGACTTCAAGCAGCGGCTTATGCAGGACAGCCCCGAGGTGATCGAGTCGCTCGCGAGCAACCCGCTCCCGGCATCGCTCGATATCGACCTGAAGGACCCCCGCAACGTCTCTATGGTGGTCGAGCAGATCAAGGCGAGCCAGAACTTCCTTGCGGTTGCCGATCGTCCGGACGACCCAGCCAAGTCGCTCGAGTACGGCCAGGAGGTCGTGGAGAAGCTCTTCACTGTCACGCGGATCATCCGGCTCGTGAGCATCGTGTTCGTCGGGATGCTCGCCGTGATCAGCCTCATCTTCATCAACAACGCTATCCGCATCGCGATCTACGCACGTCGCAAGGAGATCGCGATCATGCGGCTCGTGGGAGCCTCGAACTGGTTCATCCGCACGCCGTTCCTTCTCGAGGGCGTGCTGCAGAGCCTGGTCGGCGCGCTGCTCGCGATCGGCACCCTGAGCATCCTGTACTTCTACATCCTGCCGAAACTGAGCGAGCTCATGGCCTTCCTGCCACTCACGATGTCGGGAGGTGACGCCGCACAGGTCTCGCTGGTGCTGGTGGTCTCCGGCATCGTGATGGGTGTCGGTGGCGCGATGCTCGCCATGAGGCGCTACCTGAGAGTCTAGGTCCCCACATGAAGACCCTGCTCAAGAGCGTGGCCGTGCTCACAGCCGCGGCAGTCGTGCTCGCCACCGCCTTCGCCGGCGGGATCCTGTTCGAGCGCCTGATCGGCGGGGACGGCACTGGCGTCCCCGGTGCCGCCAGTGCATCCGCAAGCGGGGTCGACGATGCCGTAGCCGAGGTCGCGGACATCATCGAGGACCTCGCGCTGGAGCCTTCCTCCGAGGAGTCCATGACCGCCGGTGCTATCAGCGGCATGCTCGAGTCTCTTGAGGACTCCCACGCGGTCTACTTCAACCCCGAGCACTACGAGTACTTCAACGAGCAGAACATGGGCTCGTTCTACGGCATCGGGATCACCATCTCCAACGATGGTGACGACCTGGTGGTCAACTCGGTCATAGATGGCACCCCGGCCGCTGCCGCGGGTCTGCAGCCGAGCGACCTCATCGTGGAGATTAACGGCGAGGCCCGGCCTCGCTGGGATGTCGATGAGGCGGTCTTGCGCATCCGCGGCGAAGAGGGCACGACCGTACGGCTTGGCGTCCGCCGGGACGACTCCGAGGAACTCCTGCAGTTCACGATAGAACGAGCCAAGATCGAGGTCCCTAACATCACGAGCGAGATGCTCGAGGCCGATATCGGCTACATGAAGCTCGAGGGCTTCAACCAGAACGCGTCGGCCGAGATACGCACCGCGATCGATGAGCTGCGCGCGCAGGGGGCCAGAGGGTACATCCTGGATCTCCGCAACAACCCCGGTGGCCTGCTCTCCGCGTCTGTGGAGGTGAGCTCGCTGTTCATCGCCGATGGTGTGATCGTGACCGTCGAGGACAGGACCGGTGAGGCCGAGCGTCACCGCGCGGCTGGCAAGACCGCCACCGATGCGCCGCTCGTGGTGCTCGTCAACGGCAACTCGGCTTCCGCCAGCGAGATCGTGGCGGGTGCGCTGCAGGATTACGGACGTGCGACGCTCGTCGGCGAACAGACCTTCGGCAAGGGGAGTGTCCAGCAGATCGAGGAGCTGTCGTTCGGGGGCGCGGTCAAGCTCACCATCGCGCACTATCTGACCCCCAAGGGTCGGGCGATCGACGGGATCGGACTCACGCCTGACGTCATCGTCGAGATGGAGCACGAACTGATAGCCGAGCGCGAGACCGACACGCAGCTCAAGAGGGCCATCGAGGTGTTGGCGGACGAACTCTAAAGGGAGATCGCCCTCGCCTGACCGGATCATGCGAGCGGGCAGAGTCTACTCGTCGTCCTCATCGTCGTCGAGTGACACGAACGTGCTGTCCGCGAAGACGCTCTCTTCCATCATCCTGATGATCTGCCGCTGACCGGGGCGCACCTCAGGGTCATCGATGGGTGATATCTCGAGTGTCGATCCGTCGTTCAGGAGCGTGAGTCGCGTCTGACCGCTGTCGTCCGTCGAGAAGTTCATGTAGTTGAAGCTCGTCACGTTCAGGAACAGGCAGCCGTTGACGAGCGTGGTTGCAGAGAACTCGTCGAGCATGATGCGCACCAGCGTGGCTTTGCCGGTCGCGATCTCGTCCCCGTCGACCATGTAGCGGTATGCGAACGACTCGACGGTCTCGAGGGCGCGGATGATGTCGCGCGGATTGGTGAGGGTGCCGTCGCGGATAAGCAAAGGGGGGCGTGGGTGTGAGTCTTCCATCACATCTCCTGATGCTGCGGCTTGCGGTAAGGTTGCACCATACGTTGATTCTACCCCCGAGACAACCCGCGGCAGCGACCGTCTGACGAGCGGCGCCAATGGCGGGAAGGGCGGAGGCTCCATGCGTCCGGACAAGCTGGTGCTCAAGACGCTTCGCGCGGCTGGACGCGCGCTCGACGCCGAGGGCGTCGCCGGAGCCCTGGAGATTGCGGGAGGTCCGGGCCTCGGCGTCGAGCGGGTGGCACACACCCTCGCACAGCTCGAGAAGTCCGGGCTGGTCGCCGATGTGGGCGGCAAATACCTGGCGCTGCGCGAGCGGCATCTTGTCGTCGGCAGGCTGTCGATGAACCGTCGCGGGTTCGGCTTCGTGAGCTCGCCTGTGGGCGACATCTACGTGGGCAAGCGCGACACCGGTGGCGCCATGCACGGTGACATCGTGGGCGTGCGCGTGGATCCCCGCGGTTCGCATCTCGGTCGTTCGGGCGAGGTCGTGCAGATACTCGAGCGAGCGATCACCGAGGTCGTCGGGCGGTTCGAGCGCCACGGTGCGCTCGGAATCGTCGTGCCGACCGACCAGCGGATACGCGGCGACCTGTTCGTCGACCTGAAGAAGTCGGATGTCACGGTGCGTCCGGGCGAGATCGTGGTCGCCCGCATCACGCGGTATGCGGACAAGCGAGACGCGATGCAGGGCATGATCGTCGAGGTGCTCGGCCCCGAAGGAGCTCCTGGCGTTGATGTGGAGATCGTCATCCGGGAGCATGGCCTTGCGACCGAGTTTCCACCCGAGGTCATCGAGGCGGCCGAGCAGCTCCGGCAGGATATCGACGGGGAGCTGGAGCGCGGCAGGCGAGACCTGCGCGAGCGGTTCACCTTTACCATCGACCCGGCCGATGCACGCGACTTCGACGACGCGATCTCCATCGTGCGCGAGGGCAAAGGCTACAGGCTCTGGGTGCACATAGCCGACGTGAGCCACTACGTGCCGTGGGATTCGCCGGTCGATGTCGAAGCGCGTCACCGGGCGACGAGCGTGTACCTCGTGGACCGCGTGCTGCCGATGCTGCCCGAGCATCTCTCCAACGTCATCTGCTCGCTGAATCCCGGGGAGGATCGCCTCACGTTCACCGTCGAGATGCTGCTCGACAAGACGGGCATCGTGGAGCGCTACGAGTGCTATCCCTCGGTCATCAAGAGCGACCGCCGTTTCGACTACGACCAGGTCCAGGGATGGCTCGACGGCGGCGGATATCCGGACGACGTGAGCCGGCAGGCGCTCATCGACTTCCGCTCGGTGGCGCAGGTGATCCACGAGCGGCGCGTCGCGCGCGGAGGACTCGATTTTGACACGGTGGAGGCCCGCGTCACGCTCGACGAGCGGGGAGAGCCGATCGACGTGGTGCTGCGGTCGCGCACGGAGGCCACCAACATGATCGAGGAGGCCATGATTGCCGCCAACGAGGTGGTGGCGCGCCACATGACCGCGGCAAAGGCGCCGATGGTCTACCGCATCCACGAGGACCCGGATGCTGACGCCCTCGCGCAGGTGGCCGTGGTGCTCAAGGAGTTCGGGTACCCCGTGAAGGACCTGCACGGCGCCTCACCGGCGACGTTCCAGAAGATCGTCGCCTTCGCGCACGGGCGTCCCGAAGAGCGGCTCATCAACTCGCTCGTGCTGCGCGCGCTCGAGCGTGCACGGTACGTGGACTACCTCGGCCCGCACTTCGGCCTGGCAAGCCAGGCGTACACACACTTCACCAGCCCGATCCGGCGCTATCCGGACCTGATCGTGCACCGGTTGCTGAAAGCGCAACTCACTCACGACCTGGGCAAGCCACCGACATCGCACATGGTCACCGAGCTCGAGTGGCTTGCCGAGCACTCCTCGACGATGGAGCGGGAGGCGGAGGCGGCCGAGAGCGAAAGCCAGAAGGTGAAGCTCGTGGCGCTGATGGCCCACCATCTGGGTGAGGAGTTCGATGGCATCGTCACCGGTGTAATGGGTTTCGGGCTGTTCGTGCAGCTGGAGAACACTGCCGAGGGGCTCGTGCATGTGGAAACCATGGCGGACGACTACTACCGGCTGGATGCCGAGCGGTTCCTGCTGCGCGGCGAGAGCAACGGCACCACGTACCGCCTTGGTCAGCAGGTGCGGGTGAGAATCCTCGACGCAAGCGTGAGCGAGCGGCGTCTGGATCTGGAGCTCGCGTGATGATCCGCGCCGTTGCCTCGCAGGTGTTCGTACCTGGCGCGACCCATGCGCGGTCGCTACACTGAACGTTCACGGTTCTATCCACTAAGGAGGGCTTTTCATGCGTCCCGAGTCATTCGAATTCTTCCAGACCCTCATCGAGGCCCCGTCTCCGTCGGGCTACGAGCAGCCCGCGGCGAAGGTGTTCCGCGAGTATGTGACGCCGATCGCCGATGAGGTCGCGACTGACGTCATGGGTTCGGTACACGCGCTGCTCAAGGGCACCGGTGATGGCCCGAGCGTGATGCTTGCCGGTCATATCGATGAGATCGGCTTCATGGTCACCTACATCACCGAAGACGGGTTCTGCGCGTTCGCGCCCATCGGCGGCCACGACCCGCAGATCCTGCCGGGCATGCGCGTGGACGTCCACGCGAAGGACGGCGTGCTCCGTGGCGTACTCGGCCGTCTCCCGATCCACCTGCTCGAGGACGAGGACCGCAAGAAGGTCGTGAAGATCGACCGTATGTTCATCGACCTTGGCATGAGTGGCGAGGACGTCAAGAAGAAGGTCCGCATCGGCGACCAGGTGACCTACGGCGTCGGTCTCGAGACGTTCGGCGACGGCATGGCGGTATCCCGCGCATTCGACGACAAGATGGGTGCGTGGATCTGCGCTGAGGCGATGCGTCTGGTGAAGGAGGCCGGCGGTGCGGCTGGCGATCTCATCGCTGCGGGAACGGTGCAGGAGGAGATCGGCCTGCGCGGTGGCACGACCTCGGCCTACAGTCAGGACCCGGTCGTGGGTATCGCCGTCGAGGTCACACACGCCACCGACTACCTGGACGTGGACAAGCGCAAGTTCGGTGAGGTGAAGTGCGGCGGCGGGCCTGTGCTCTCGCGCGGTGCCAACATCAACCCGAAGGTGCTCGAGCTGCTCATCGAGGCTGCCGAGGCCGAGGGGATCCCGTATCAGATCGAGGGCGCGCCCCGCGGCACCGGCACTGATGCGAACGCCATCCAGCTCTCGCGCGGGGGCAAGGCGGCGGCACTCGTGAGCGTGGCGCTCCGATACATGCACACACCCACCGAGGTGCTGGCGCTTGAGGATGTTGAGAACACGGCGAAGCTTCTCGCGGCCTTCGTGCGCAGGCTCGACCCGGCGACCGATTTCACGCCGTAGGCGGAAGTACCGGAGAATGCAGTGAGGCGGTCCTCGGGCCGCCTCACTGCATTCGTGGTGCGTGGGGCCTGGCCGGGCAACCTAGTAGTACGATGCGTTCTCCAGGACCGGGCCGAGCATCGCCGCGATCCCGCCGGCGAAGAGCAAGCTGATCAACATGAAGACGACCCCCAGCACGATACTCACCACGGTCTGTGCGAGCAGGTTGTGTCCCCAGATCGCGAAGGCGCGGGTCCAGAAGCCCGGTGCGACAACCTTGGTCGCGGGGAGCCGCGACTCGAGCGCCGCGATGCGCTGTTCGAGGTATGCGATGTACTGCGGGTCGTTGCGCTGCGCCGGTGCCGGTTGCTGATAGGGCATCGTGTCCATGTCGTGTCCTTTCGTGAGGTCACCTCACGCACATGCTAGCATCAGCACGTCACCCTAGAAGGAGAGGAACGCCGGATCGTATGGTACGTGAGCAGAAGAACATCGCCACCAACAAGAAGGCGTACCACGACTACTTCGTGGACGAGACGTTCGAGGCCGGCATCGTGCTCACCGGCACCGAGGTCAAGTCGCTCCGTGAGAACAAGACGAACCTCAGGGACAGCTTCGCGACCATCCGCAAGGGCGAGGTCTGGCTGCACAACGTGCACATCTCTCCCTACAGCCACGGCAACCGCAGTAACGTCCGCGTCGATCGCGAGCGCAAACTCTTGCTGCGCAAGGCGGAGATCCGCTATCTCATCGGCAAGACGAAGGAGCGCGGTTACACGCTTGTGCCACTGCGGGTGTACCTGTCGTCCAGTAACCTGGTGAAGGTCGAGATCGGGCTGGCCCGCGGCAAGAAGCTGTACGACAAGCGTGACGCGATCGCCGAGCGGGACCAGAAGCGGGACGTGGAACGCGCGCTCAGGGAGCGCACCAAGAGCGAGTGACGCGGAGGCAGTGTCGGGTCCCCGCATGCGGAAGGGCCGCCTCACCGAGGCGGCCCTTCGTTTCGTCCGTGACGCCGGAATGTGCCGTGTCCGGCGCTACCAGTCGGTCACCTCGGAGACGGTCCAGCCACTGCCGTCGGGGGCGTACGTGACGACGAGGCCGAGCTCCAGGTCCGGGAACGCATCCCAGCGCGTGAGCACGACACCGATGTTGTCGCCGTCCTCACCCACGATCATCGCGACATAACCGGGGAAGTCCTGTTCGGCCTGTGCGAGCGCTCCGGTCATCCGGTCATCAACGGAGCCTTCCATGAGTCCCGCGAGGTTCTCATGGTCGTAGATGTAGTACACGCCCGACGACGACTGCGCGAGCGTCTCGTAGGATTCGGTGTTGTCCGCGGTCAGATGCACTCCGGCCGCGGCGGAGGCTGCCGAATCGGTCCACATGTAGTAGGCGATGCGCACCGACGGGTCGGACGCGAGCGAGGCTTTCACGTAGAGCATGTCGGGGTAGTAGCTGTCTGCATCCTCGCCACCGGGTTCGGCCAGCGTGTCCTCGATGTCGAAGCCAGGGTAGAGCTCGGCGTGGATCTCATCGATGAGGGCACTCTGGGCGGCCGTGGGCTCTGCGTAGATCGACGGGTCTACGAGCGCTGGCTGGAACGCTGTCCACTCGGCCCGCCCTCCGGTCTGAACGGCAGGCGCATCGTCAGTTGTGGCATCAACGGGTGCCTCGGATCCCGTATCGATGTCGGCGTCGACTGGGGTGTCCGTGACGACTTCGGTGTCGCTGCTGAAGATCGTGAAGGCACCCACGATGCCGCCCGCACAGCACAACAGCAGGACTCCCAGGATCACGAGCACGATGACGAGGGTCTTGCTCTTCTTCTTGGGCGGGGGAGGCGTCTGAGCGGCGTAACTTGGCGGCATGCCCTCAGGCAGTGGAGGTGGTGCGTACTGCGGCTCGACAGGCGCCGGCACCGCGGGTGCCGGGACATCGGGAGCCGGAGGAGGCGTGAAGTCGGCAGGCGGTGGAGGAACGGGGGACGCTCCAGGGTCCGGAGGCCCGGGAACGGCTGGGGGAGGCGGATACGAGGTCGGATCCATGGCGTGCTCCTCTCGGTGGCCGCAGGCGCGGCTGGTACTGATAGGGTACCCAACGGAGACGATGAGCGGTAGTTCGGACCTGTCGATAGCGGTGTCACTGGCACGGCACATGCTCGGAGTCTATACTGCAAGACCCGCCAGGCGTTGAGGAGCCGGGTGGGCGCACCTTCACATACCTCACCTTCCGGGGGCGACTGGTTTCGACACGGGAGTTCTGAGGGGAGAAGCAGGCCGAGGTCGCCTTAC
>JAFGAG010000064.1 GCA_016933785.1 Coriobacteriia bacterium
CCGCATACCCGGCCGCCTGCGCGAGCAGGCCCGCGTTGGAGGTCCTGATGGCCTCCGCGAGGGCGATCTGGCCGTCCAGCAGCGTGACGAGCCCGGCCGTGGCGGTCTCGAGCTGCGAGGCTGCCACGGTCATGCTTGCGATCGCACTCGTGAGCTGCCCGAGAGAGTCGAACTGCGACGTGTCGATCGAGGTGATCACGCCATCGAGGTACGCGTACTGTCCGGCCGAGAGCTGCGCGAGACCGTCAGCGCCTGAGGCGAGTTCGCCAAGCCCGGTCGTGAGCTCGCCCAACCCTTCGGCCGCTCCAGTGGCCGCCGAGATGTCGTACGCCCCCATGCCCTCCGAGATGCCCTGCACGACCTGCAGGTGTCCGCTCGAGAGCTGGCCGAGCAGACCGAGCCCATCACGGAGCTCGGCCAGCTGGTCGACCACCGAGAAGTCCGGCGAGGCGGGTAGGCCCGGGAACGCCGAGACGATCATCGGTGCGAGTTCGATGTCCCGCGCGGTCATCTCGATGGCGACCGTTTCCCGGGGAGAGGGCACCACCGGGATCGCGTACGTGCGCGTCTGTCCCGCGATAGCGAGTTGCGCACCGTCGGGCGCGACGATGTCGGTCATGCGTGTGCCGTCGAGCTCGAGCTGTGGGATGCAGAGCAGCGGCACGGTGTAGGTGACCTCGGCGGACTCGGTCGCGCCATCGGCGTCTTCAAACGTCACGAGCTCCGTGCGTTCGAGATGGTTGACGACCTCGATCTGGATGCGCAGCCTCCCCGACTCGCCCGCCAAGTCGGCGGGTGCGATCTCCTCGCCGTCGAGCTGGTAGGTGACGTTGATGTCGATGGGGAGCGCCTGTTCCGTCTCGGCACGGTAGAAGAAGTCACCGTAGCCGTCGACGGCGACCGTTGCCCCCACGACATCACCGATGATCGCAGGCGAGAAGCCGTCCGTGAGCGACTCGATCTCCCCCGCCCCTGCCGCGGGGTCGGTGAGCTCGTACGTGCCGGTGCCCTGTACCTGGAGCCAGTCGACGACGACGACCGTCTGCGGGACCCCCGTCGCGTCCGCCACCACGTACACGGTCTCGTTATCCACGATCGCATCCGGGGTACCGGGCGCGGGAGCAGATGACGCCACGGAGGCCGCGAACAGGCTCGCAGCGGTGATGGCCGCCACCACGGTCACGCGCCGGGCGATCCGGACTGATTTGAGGGGCTGCGCCATGCTACTCACCTTTCACGGTATGACGAGGCCAGCCGAAGCTGAGCCGTTCGTACACGGGCTGACCGACCACGAGGATCGCGGGAAGGATCACGAGGACGACGAAGAAGCTGATGACGGCTCCTCGTGCGATGAGCATGGTGAGCGATGAGATGATCCCGACGCTGGACATCACCGCGAGCGCGATGGTGGCCGCGAACATCGTCGAAGCGCTCACCAGGATCGATTGGCTCGACTCTGAGATCGCCACGGTGATCGCCTCGAGCCGGTCACGGGTGCGCTTGAGCTCTTCTTCGTAGCGCGTCGTGATGAGGATCGCGTAGTCCACGGTGGCGCCGAGCTGGATCGCGCCGATCGCGAGCGAAGCCACGAATATGAGCTCACCGCCACCGACGGCCTCGAAGCCCTGGTTGATGAGGATCGCGAGCTGGATGACCGCGACGAGCGCCACGGGGATCGCGATCGACTTGAAGGCGATGGCGACGATGATGAGGATCGCCGCGATCGAGATGAGATTGATGCGCACGTCGTCGCCCTCGGAGACCTGCTCCATGTCGTTCATGAGTACGGACTGACCCGTCACATACGCGGCTCCCGGCCACTCGGCCCTCGTGACGGCCCGGACCTCTTCGATGGTCTCGGCAAGGCGCGGATCGGCCATGTCATAGGCCGCGTCGAGCGTGAGGTACGTGTGTCCTCCCGAGTAGAACGACTCGCGCGCCTCGGCTGGCACGAACTCCACGGGGATGCGCGGGTCGACGAGGGAGCTGTAGCCGAAGACGCGGGTGACGCCATCGAGTTCCTCGAGGGCTGTGGTGAGTCGCTCGAGGTCGACCCCGGTGCCCGTGTCCTCCAGCGCGACGATCATGGTGCTCGCGCGACCGAACGCCTCGGAGATCACCTTGTCGGCCTTGACGGAGGGCATGTCGCTCGGGAGGCTCGTGTTGAGGTCGTACGTGATATCGAGCTGCGAGTTGGCCCACAGCGCCGGCACGAACAGCAGCACGCCGACGACCGCAACCACACCCGCATGCTTGGCGATGAAGTGGCCGAGTCTGGAGAAATCGAACGACGGTGTCTTGTGGCGGATGCGGTCGATCAACGGCAGTGCTGTGAGGATGAGCGCTGGAAGCAGCGTCACCACCGCCACGAGTGTGATGCCCACCCCTCTCGCGAGCGTGACACCCATGTCGGTGCCGAACCCGAGATGCATGGCCATCAGCGCGAGGAAGCCAGCGATGGTGGTCATCGCCGCCGCGAATATCGACTTGAACGTGGCTGCGACAGCGGTGATCATCGCCTCTTCGGGATCCGAACGGCGTCGCTCCTCATCGAAGCGGTGATAGAGGAAGAGTGCGTAGTCCATCGTGACTGCGAACTGCAGCGCGAACACGATGACCCCGGTGATGTACGACATCTCCTGGCCGATGTAGTAGCCCATCCCGAGGTTCATGATCACAGCCGCGCCGATGGTGGCAACGAAGGTGAGCGGCACCACGATCGACGGCATCGTGAGGAGCAGGACGATCGTAACGAGCACGAGCGCAACCACCGCGAAGCGCACCGTGTCCTGGTTCATGACCTCCTCGAGCTCCAGCTGCTGGTTGCCGGTGACGAGCGTCTCGTATCCCTCGAGTTCGTCGCGGATGTCGCGGATCGCCTGCTTCACGTGCGGGTCGTTGGAGCCCCCGTCGAAAGCGACCTGGAGCAGCGTCCCGCCGCCCGCGTAGTAGTTGTCGATGACGACTTCGTCCCTGAACTCAGCGGGCTGACTCACCGGCGCGAGGTCGGTGACCCAGTGGACGGCCTTCACACCCTCGACCCCCTCGATGCGCCCCTTGAGCGCGTCGACCGTGGCGTCGGTCTCGTCGTAGACGAGGATCTGGATCATCGTGCCCAGAGCGAACTCGTCATCGACGATGGTGAGACCCTTCATCGAGTCCAGGTCCGCGGGCAGGTACGACATCAGGTCGTAGTTGATGCGACTGTTCATCACGCCCCAGAGGCCGATGATGACGAGGAGGGCAGTGATCGCCATGACAACCTTGCGTCCTCGTACGATGGCAGTGGCCCACCTCAGGAGCATCGAGCAACCCCCCTCAGGAACAACTCGGTCATGAACTCGGCGCGGACCTCGACGGGGTCCCCGGAGTCCTGTCCGAGCGGGGTCTCGAGCACCCGCGCCGTGATGAGCGTGTTGACGAGAGCGAAGAGCGCCGTCGCCGCAAGGTGGGAGTCGGTGGAACGGAACTCTGCGCAGGCGATACCCTCGTCGATCACCGCCTGGAGCCGGTCAATGGTGGTGGCGCTGCGCATCAGCACATGGCCCGGAGGCGGCGTGCTGACGTCCGTGACGCTGCGGATGAGGAGGCGCATGAGCGCCGGCTGCCCCTCGAGCAGCGCCATGTACTCACAGACGAAGGCCCGGATACGGTCGATCGGGCGCTCGTCACCGCCGAGCGTCCGCACGGCGGTGTCCTCGAGCAGGTGCAGACCCTCGCGCACCACACTCTCGTAGAGGGCGGCCTTGTCCTTGAAGTGGTAGTAGACCAGACCGGTGGATGTACCGCTCGCTGCGGCGATGTCGGCGACCGAGACGCCATCGAAACCCTGCTCGGCGAACAGGCCCCCCGCCGCGGCAAGTATGCGCTCCCGTGCGGAAACGTCGCTATGAGGCACTGCGGGACCCCCGCTCACTGGTACTGACTGAACGTTCAGTCAGTACCTTGGCGCCAGACACGCCGGGTGTCAAGGGTGTGTCCGCACACGCGCAACGAGCGCCCGCCCCATCGGGGTGGACGCTCGTTGCCAGGCTCTGGGGCTGCGACGATTGCTGCTGGCCTAGATGGTCGTGGTCGCCTCGATCGTCCCGGTGGGCTCGACGGTCCCGGTTGGTTCGACCGAAGCACCGCCCTCCTCCGGATCGTCGATCGGCTCCTCAGCTACGATGCCGAGCCAGGACATGAACTTGGCGATGGCGCGCTGAAGACCCGGCGGGAGTGACGAGCGCGTGCCTGCGTCGAGATCGGCCTGCATGCGTTCGAGGTTGCTCTGCAGCCGTGAGAGTGCGTTCTCGATGCCCGGTCGTTTCGGCCCGGGCGACCCCGACGACTCCTCGCTGCGCAACCGTTCGCGAGTCTGCTCTGTGGCCCCGTCACCGGGCGCCTCTTCTTCCGAGCCACGCACGTCGCGCTTCTCGTGACCGGGAGGAACGAGCTTGTCGGCCTGCTCATCGTCCACACGATCTGTGCCGCCGCGAGCGGTGGTATCTTGCGCCGCCGCAGCGCCCTTGCCGTTCTGGCTCGCGGGGACACCGCCGCGCTTGGCGAGCGCTGAAGCCGGCAGAACGAGGGTGAGAGCGAGCGCGATGGCGAGGACAGTCGTGATGGTACGTTTCATATGCCACCTCCGGACACAGCCGTCCCCCTGGATATCTACTCCATTAGTATCGGGGCTCTCACCTGCGAGGATAAGAGCGTTGTGACAGACGGCGGAGATACCACTGCGCCGTGACCGCGCGCACGCGGACTCGACGGACGGACCGCCGCGCAGCCGCGTCTAACGCGCGTGGGCGGTCTGCTTGAGCAGCCATGCCATGTTCGTACCGAGGACGTCCATGGTGGCCATCCCCTCCTCATCGGCCTCGACCTCGCCGGGTGCTGCGCCGAGTCCGAGGTTCCAGTACCGCGACCCCGCGACGATCATCTGGCGGATCATGAACAGGTGCATGATCGAATCGAACGCGCGGACGGCTCCGGCCCGTCGCTCGACCACCACCGCGGCACCCACCTTGCGATCCAGCATGCCCGGATTGGCTCCCGCGACGTACCCGAGCCGATCGATGAGCGCCTTGGTCTCGGGTGTGATGTCGGCGAAGTAGACCGGCGAGCCGATGATGATGCCGTCAGCTTCACCGGCCTTGGTGATGCACTCGTTGATGGCGTCGTTGCGCCCGTGGCAGCGCCGGTCGGCGCGCTCGCGGCATTTCAGACACACGGTGCAGCCCTGCGCCTTCTTGCCGGCCAGCTCCACCAGCTCGGTCTCGATTCCCTCTGCTGCCAGCACGCCGAGCACGCGCTCGAGCATACGGGCGGTGTTGCCGCCCTTGCGGGCACTGCCCGAGAATGCGACGACCTTCATCGGTGTCCCCTTCCTATACGAATTCGGCGGCGGGTATCACACGCGCACCTGCCTGGCGCATCTCCATGAACGCGCGCTCCCCGTCGCCGGAGGCCACGTCCACAGCACGGCAACCATCCTCGATCACCGTCACGCCGAACCCGAGACCACACGCATCGAGCACGGTGGCGCGGACGCAGTAGTCGGTAGCGAGGCCCATGATCACGAGCTCCTCGGCGCCACGCTGCTCGAGGTAGGCCGCGAGTCCGGTGTCACGACGGCGGTCGTTGTCGAAGAACGCGCTGTAGCTGTCGACCTCAGGATCGCTCCCCTTGCGCACCACGTGGTCCACTCCGCCGATATCGAGCGCCGAGTGGAACGAGGCGCCCGGCGTGTTCTGCACGCAGTGATCGGGCCACAGCACTTGGCTCACCCCCGCAAGGTCGATGACCTCGCCGGGCACGGATCCGGGATGTACGGATGCGAAGCTGCCGTGGTCGGCAGGATGCCAGTCCTGGCTCGCGACCACAAGCGGGAACCGTGGGATGAGCGCGTTGGCGACCTCCACCACGACGTCGCCGTCGGACACGGGCAGAGAGCCGAAGGGCATGAAGTCGTTCTGCAGATCCACCAGTAGCAGCGCGCGCATGGTCATCGTCCTCCTTGATCCGACGCGAACCCACGGGCCGCCAGGATGAGCGCGGTCTTTCGCTCGTACAGCCCGAGTTCCATACCGACCTTGTACGTGTGCGGGTTGAGCAGCCGCTGATGACTCGGGTCCAGACGCGACAGCTGCTCGCGCGTGCGACCCCGTGACGCGTCGATGGGCGGTACGTCGTAGATCACGCGGCCCCCCGCGCAGACCGGCACGAGCAACTCCTCGGAGGCGTTCGTCGGGCAGTAGGATGTGCGCCGGGTCGCGTCGGCCGGATCGACCATGACGCACTGCGAATCCGGCGGTTCGAGCTCGTCGTAGACCATGTCGCCGACGAAACGGCCATCATCGTCGACAAAGCGCCGGATCTGCTGCAGCCCTGGCGTCGTCACCTTGGCGGCCTGCTCGGAGACTTTGACCCGCGGCTCCCACACACCGCCCGGCTCGCGGACGGCCGAGAGCTTGTACACGCCGCCAAGCGCTGGCTGGTCATACGCGGTCACGAGCTTGGTTCCGACGCCCCAGACGTCGATCCGGGCGCCCTGCTCCTTGAGGCTCTCGATGGTGTACTCGTCGAGCTCGTTGGAGGCGTAGATACGCGTGGCCTCGAAGCCGGCGGCATCGAGCAGTTCCCGTGCGCGCAGGGAGAGCCAGGCCAGATCGCCGGAGTCGATGCGGATGCCCGCAAGATCGCTGCCGAGTTCGCGGAGCCGCCTACCGGCCGTGACCGCGTTGCGCACACCCTCGAGGGTGTCGTAGGTGTCGACGAGCAGGACAGCGTTGTTCGGCATCGCCTCGGCATATGCGATGAACGCCTCGAGTTCGGTATCGAACAGCATCACGAGACTGTGCGCGTGCGTGCCGCCGATCGGCACGCCGTACCGCTGCCCCGTGAGCACGTTGGACGTCCCCGCGCAGCCACCGATATAGGCTGCACGGCCCGCCGAGAGGCCGCCATCGGGACCCTGTGCACGGCGCAGGCCGAACTCCAGGACCGGATCGCCGTCGGCTGCCATGACCACACGAGCAGCCTTGGTGGCCACAAGCGTCTGGAAGTTGATGATGTTGAGAAGCGCGGTCTCGACGATCTGACACGTGGCGATCGGACCGGACACGCGGAGCAGCGGTTCACCGGGGAAGACCACGGTGCCCTCGGGTACGGCGAGCACGTCGCCGTCGAACCGAAACTCGCGAAGCCAGTCGAGGAAACCCTGGCCGAACAGCGGCGTGCCGTCCGTGCCTGTCAGCGTAGCGAGGTATGCCACATCATCCGCCGAGAACGACAGTTGCTCCAGATACTCCAGCGCCTGGGCCAGCCCGCACGCGATGGAGTAGCCGCCGTCGAAGGGGTTGGAGCGGAAGTAGAGATGGAAGCATGCCTCGGTCTCGGCCACGCCCGACTCGCGGTAGGCGTTGGCCATCGTGAGCTGGTACAGGTCGGTCAGCATTCCCGGGACGGCGCGCGCCACCGCATCCTGCTCCATGCCACTCCCTTCGAACGAGGTGCACCCAAGGATAGCAGGAGCCACGGCGCAGAGGGGACGACGCCCGGCTGTAGGCCGCACGTCGTCCCCGGTGGTCCGCTCTCTTGATCGCGTGCCGTCGCTACGCGTCCATACCCATGAAATCGACCAGATACGTGTCTCCCACACGCTTGATCTCGAAGTCCTCCTGGTACTGGCTTTCACTCCAGTCACCGGAGTCGCTGAGCCGCACGAAGATCAGGTACGTCCCGTCTTCGGTGCGCGCCGCCTCGGTCATCTGCGCGAAGGTGAGTCCGTCCCCACCGGCTCGCAGATAGTCGCCCGGATGCGCGGCAAGATCGGCCTTCAGCCGGTCGGTCCCCATCGCTGCCAGAGCGTCCGGGTCGCCCGCGTACTGCGCACGGACGAAGTCCATCGCCAGACGCTGGACCGCCTCGCTCTCCTCGGCAGACAGGTCGCCCTCGGTGGTGTCGACGATCGCGACCTCCTGCCCGTCGATCGTCTCGAGCCGCACCGTGAGCTCGTCCACCTGCTGTTGAAGCTCGTCGGCACGCTCCTCGAGTGCACCGATCTCGCGGGCAACGGGAAGCGGCAGCTCACGGGCGATTGCGGGGACCGACAGTGCGCTCACGGCGGCAAGCGCGACCACCGATGCGGCGATGGCCGCAACACGCCACGCCCATCCGCCCTTCGGGCCGGTCGCGTAGGCCGGGGGAACCACGAACCGGTCTGCCGGAACGAACGCGTCTGCGATCTCCTTCAGGCCGGCGACGAGGTTCCTCGTACGCTCATAGGTGGCAGAGCACGTCGCACACTCGCTGAGATGCTCGGCGACTCTTGCCGACTCCACATCGGTGAGATCGTCGGCGATGTACGACTCGAGCATGTCTCGCACGTCACTGCAGTTCATCGTGGCACCTCCTGTCCTGTCCCGGGTCGTAGCGTGGCTTCAAGCGATCCGATCGCCCGGTTAAGGCGTGACTTGACCGTCCCGGGTGGACAGCCGAGCACCTCGGCGATCTCGGCCACCTTGAGATCCCTGAAGTAGCGGAGCGCGATGACCTCGCGGTGGTCCGGACTGAGCGTCTGGACCGCCCGCATGAGGTCGAGCCCGTCCTCGGGGCCGTCCCAGACGAACGCCTGCGGCTCAGGCGGGTCCTCCATCGGGACCACGCGTGCACGCTTTCGGAGCAGGTCGTTGCATTCGTTGACGACGATCCTGGATACCCACGCGCCGAAGCGGGCGGGGTCGCGAAGCCCCTTGATGTGGACGTATGCGTCTGCCAGTGCGTCTTGCACGGCATCGGCGGCATCCCACTGCGAACGGGTGATCGCGTAGGCCGCGGCGTACAGTGAGCGCTCGTGATGCCTCACGAGCATGGTGAACGCACGGGCGTCCCCCGATTGCGCGAGAGCCACGAGCTCGTTGTCCTCCATAGCCTCCTCCTTCCTTTCACCGTACTTGACGCGCGGTGACGCAGAAAGGTTCCCCGCCGATCCCGGACGATGCACATTCGAGGGCGGCGCACGCACGGTACTGGACTACGATACGCTTGAAGACGATGGAACAGCGGCGCCACACGCGCGGTCGCAGGAGAGGACGCACCATGGGCACGCATACGACAAGGATCGACCTCACCATCGGCATGACGCCCCTCGTCCGCCTGGGCCGCCTTGCCGCCGGTCTCCCGGCGACCGTCGCCGTGAAGCTCGAATCGCGCAACCCCGGCGGTTCGGTGAAGGACCGCATCGCGCGTTCGATGCTCGACGATGCCGAAGCGCGGGGGCTGATCGAGCCGGGGCGCTCGGTGATCGTCGAGCCCACCTCAGGCAACACCGGCGTAGCGCTCGCCATGATCGGCGCCGCACGCGGATACCGGGTCATCCTCACCATGCCCGAGTCGATGTCACGCGAACGGCGTGCGCTGCTGGCAGCGTACGGGGCCGAGCTCGTGCTGACCCCCGCCGCCGATGGCATGCGCGGTGCACTCGAGGCCGCCGATCGTATCGCCGCCGAGACCGATGGCGCCTTCCTCACACGCCAGTTCGACAACCCCGCCAACCCGGCGGCACATCACGCCACGACAGGCCCGGAGATCGACGAGACGCTCGGATCCGAGCCCCTCGGCGCCTTCGTCGCAGGCGTGGGCACCGGCGGCACGATCACCGGTGTCGGACGTTATCTGGCAGAACATCGGCCCGCGGCGCTCCGGGTCGCCGTAGAGCCAGCCGAGTCACCGATCATCGCACAGCGGCTCGCCGGCGAGGATCTCACTCCTGCCCCGCACGCCATCCAGGGAATCGGCGCCAACTTCGTGCCCACGGTGCTCGATCTCGTGCTGCTCTCAGAAGTGCAGCACGTCACAGGACCCGATGCGATCGCCATGGCTCGCCGCCTGGCTGCCGAAGAAGGCATCCTCGCGGGCATCTCCTCGGGAGCGAACGTCGTGGCTGCACTGCGGCTCGCACTCCGTCCCGAGCTTGCAGGCACCACGATCGTGACCGTGGTGCCCTCGACCGGGGAGCGCTACCTCTCGACCCCCCTCTGGGAAGGGTACGGGGCGTAACGCGAAGTCGTGCGGTGGCACAGGGGTTGCATATGCATCGCGAAGCACGATGCATCCACGACAGCGAGGACCGATGGGACGCACCGCTCTCATGACGCGACTGCTCGCGATGGCGCTTGCCGCCTTCGCGGTCGTCAGCGTTGTCACCCCCGTGTGCGCCATGCCCGAGTGTGGTGACGTTGCCACCGGTACGTGCTCGGATTTCATGCCTGCGTGTGACGACTGTCCAGACACCATCGTGATGAAGCACACCCACGACGACGCGACCAAGGGGCAGGGCCACTCGCTCGAGTCACCCGTGGCGGTGGCCTTCGTGCTGCCCGCCGCATACGTCGTTCCGGTCCAGCCGCTGCCCGAGGTGCCGGATGCGACCGCTTCACCCCCGCCGCTCGATCCGCTCGGCGTCCGTCTCACGGTCTAGAAGCACCCCTCATCGACGCGAGCCAGCACGACGCTGACTCGCAGGTATGCGCACGCATGCGTATCTCTCGACATGAGGAGTGTCCCCTGTGGATCTGTTCTTCCCGTCCCTCACGCTGGGGCTCATCACGAGCCTCCACTGCGTGTCGATGTGCGGGCCGATGGTCGTCACCTATGCCCTGAAGGGCACCGAGGACGGTACCGTCGCTCAGCGCGTCGTACCCAATCTCGCCTACCAGGCGGCCAAGATCGTGAGCTATATGCTCGTCGGCCTGCTGCTCGGCGCGGTCGGCTCGGCGTTCGATCTCGACGCCATCCGCCCGTACGTGATGCTGGTTGCCGGCGCATTCATGATCGTGCTCGCGCTCGGCATGACCGGCCGCGTGCAGTGGGCAGCGCGCTTCACCCCCAGGCCGCCCACGTTTCTTGTGCGCGCCTTCACCGCTGTGCGCCGCAAGGCCGTGACCGATGCCGAGCACGACCGCTCCACGCTCGCGACGCCGATCACGTTCGGCTTGCTCACCGGTCTCATGCCGTGTGCGCCGCTGATGGCGGCACAGCTCAACGCGGCAGCCAGCGGAAGTGCCGTGAACGGCGCGATAGCGATGTTCGCATTCGGCCTGGGCACCGCGCCGCTCATGCTCGGGTTCGGCACCGCGTCGAGTCTGATCCCCCGCAAGCTCAAGGAGCGCGTGATGGTCGCACTCGCGGTCGTCGTGCTCGTGTTCGGCGTCACCTACCTCAACCGCGGCGCGATGCTGCTCGGCTCTCCGGTGACACTGCAGTCGGTGAAGGCAGCCGTGCTCGGTGGCGAGCAGACTGCCGCTGCCGGCGACTTCACTACCGGCGCCGACGGCGTGGTGGAGGTGCCGCTCACCATCGCCAACGTGCAGTTCCAACCCGCGACCGTCGACATCCCCGCCGACGTGCCGGTGCGGCTCATCGTGGACCGGCAGGAGGCCAACGCCTGCTCCGACCAGCTCGCGGTACCGCAACTCGGCGTGCTCGTGGACCTCGCGCCCAACGCCGTGACCGTAGTGGAGTTGCCCGCCGCCGAGGCAGGCACGTACACGCTCACCTGCGGCATGGGGATGATGTCCGGTCAACTCCGCGTCGGCGCCGCTGCAGGCGGATCGGCTGGCGGCGACGGGTCGGGCGTCGTGCTCGCCCTCGCGATCGGCGGCATCCTCGCCGCTGGCGCCGCGCTGGCCCGTACCGCGCCGGCAGAAGCCGATCGCGGGCCCCTCGGCCTCACGCGACGCGAAGTCCTGCTCGCGGTGACTGGGATCGTTGTCGCCGTACTAACCGGCCTTGCATTCGGCGGCCTGCTCTGATGACAAACCCACCCCGGCATCCCTCCGGGACCGACCGAAAGGAACCACCGATGTCAGCAACCACCACCAAGTATCTGCGTGCCACCCTGATCGCGCTGATCGCCGTGCTCGCGTTCGTCGCCACCTACCAGGTCGCCGAGGCCGCCGATCGCGGCACGTCGGCCGCCGAAGAGTCCGCCGCCCTCCCGGGCGCCGACGGCTCCTCTCCCGCGTGCGCATGCTGTGGCAACAGTGGCACCGGCGACACCATCGAGGGCGCGGCGGCCGTCGAGGGCGACGTCCAGCGAATCACCGTGGACGCTACCAACGGGTATGACCCCAATGTGATCCGCCTGACCGCCGGTGTTCCCGCCGAGATCACCTTCTCGCAGGCCAGCGGCTGCATGGCGGAGGTCATGAGCGAGGATCTGGACTTCTATGCCGACCTCACGGGCGGACCTCAGACGGTGCGCCTCGAGGCTGATGTGCTGCAGCCCGGCGAGTACTCGTTCTCGTGTGGGATGCAGATGGTCTTCGGCACCATCATCGTCGAGTAGACAACGGACTCTGGAGATGACCATGGCACACACCTACCGGGTCGCCATCGATGGCATGCACTGCCATGCCTGCGAGCGACTCGTCACGATGAACCTCTCGGCGATCCCTGGCGTGACGGTGCTGACCGCCGATGCGCAGGAGGGCTTCGCGGTGATCGCCGCAGAGACCGAACCCGACCCGGCCGCAGTAAAGGCCGCCATCGTCGCCGCGGGGTTCACGCCCCGCGGTGGCGTGGTCACGCTCGAAGAGGTGGAGTGGGAGCTGCCGGAGCCGACGGTCCAGGAGCCCGACGCCTGCGACACCGGCGCCTGCCCGGTCGTGCCGCCCGCGCCGGATCCGGCGATCATGGCGGCGAGTGCCGCCGCCGCAACATCGAGCGCCACCCTCGGCATCATCGGCATGACGTGCTCGTCGTGCCAGGCCGTCATCGAGCGGACGCTCCAGCGCATGCCCGGCGTAGGCAGTGCCGTGGTCAATCTCGCGAATGAGACCGCCACGGTGGCGTACGACCCCCACACGCTGTCGGTGGATGACCTCGTCGCGGCCGTCCGCGCGGCGGGCTACGACGCCGTGCCGCGAGATGAGGACGCCGCTCCCGGCACCGCCGGTGACGCGCAGCGCGAGGCACAGCAGGAGCATATCCGCGGCCAGAAGCGGCTGTTCGTGTTCTCGCTCACACTGTCCATACCGCTGCTCCTTCTGATGGTCCCGTCCATCATGGAATCGGCGCCGCTCATCGTTTCCGAATGGCTCGCCGAGACCTTTGGCGGTGCGTGGGACCCGATGATGGTCTTCAAGTACATCAGCTTCGCGCTGGCAACGCCGGTGCAGCTGATCGCCGGAGCGCAGTTCTATCGTGGCTTCTGGCATGCCCTCGAGCGACGCACCGGCAACATGGACACGCTCGTGGCCATCGGCACGTCGTCGGCGTACTTCTACAGCCTCGCGGCCACGTTCGTGCCGGCTCTCATGGGCGAGCCGGTGTTCTTCGAAACGAGCGCGCTTCTACTCACGTTCGTCATCCTCGGAAAGCTCCTCGAGGCGCGCGCCAAGGGCAAGACGTCCGACGCCATCAAGAAGCTCATGGGGTTGCAGGCCAAGACCGCGCGGGTGGTTCGTGACGACGTCGAGATCGATGTGCCGGTGGAGCAGGTGCTCGCGGGCGACGTCGTGGTGGTGCGTCCCGGAGAGAAGGTTCCCGTAGACGGCGTGGTGACCGAAGGCTCCTCGGCGGTGGATGAATCGATGCTCACCGGCGAGTCGATCCCGGTGGAGAAGCGCGAGGGCGACACCGTCATCGGTGCCACCCTGAACAAGCTCGGCTCGTTCCGCTTCCGCGCCACCAAAGTGGGTGCCGAGACCGCGCTCGCACAGATCGTGAAGCTCGTGGAGGAGGCGCAAGGCTCCAAGGCGCCCGTGCAGCGATTCGCCGACCGCATCTCGGCCGTGTTCGTACCGGTCGTGGTCGGTTTGGCCGTGCTCACGTTCCTGGTGTGGCTGCTCGTGGTACCGCGCTTCGTGGATCCGTCCTTCTACGCCGAGGCCACCCCGTTCATCAAGGCGCTGCTCGCCGGCACCGCGGTCGTGGTGATCGCCTGCCCGTGCGCGCTCGGCCTGGCGACGCCGACCGCAATCATGGTGGGCACCGGCAAGGGTGCCGAGAACGGCATCCTCATCAAGAGCGGTGAGGCGCTCGAAACCGCGTACAAGATCAAGGCGATCATCTTCGACAAGACTGGCACGCTCACGCACGGCACGCCCGTGGTGACCGACATCGAGCTGGCCGACGGACACGATACAGACCGCGTGTTCATGCTCGCGGCGGCGCTCGAACGTGGGAGCGAGCACCCGCTGGCCGAGGCGATCATCGCCCATGCCAAAGAGCGCGCGATGCACCTGCCGCAGGTGGAGGGTTTCGCGGCGATTCCCGGACACGGCGTGGAGGGCACGGTCGACGGCACGCGTGTGGCGTTCGGCAACCGGCGGCTCATGGCCGCCGAGGGCATCGACATCGCCCGCTTCGAAGAGCGCATCAACGCACTCGAGAGTGGAGGCAAGACCGTCATGCTTGTAGGCGTGAACGGCGCCAAGCTCGCCGGCATCATCGCGGTGGCCGACACGCTCAAGGAGAACTCCAAAGAGGCGATCGCCCGCCTCACGAAGATCGGCGTCGAGGTCTACATGATCACGGGCGACAACCGTCGCACGGCTGAGGCCATCGCGGCGCAGGCGGGCATTGTACCCGACCACGTACTGGCCGAGGTACTCCCCGAGCATAAGGCCGAGGAGGTCGCAAAGCTTCAGTCGCGAGGCCTCACGGTGGCGATGGTGGGCGACGGCATAAACGACACGCCGGCGCTCGCGCAGGCTGACGTGGGCATCGCGATGGGTGCAGGCACGGACATCGCCATGGAAACCGGCGGCATCGTGCTCATCAAGAACGACCTGCGCGACGTGGTGACGGCGATCGAGCTCTCACGCGCGACGATCAAGAAGATCCACCAGAACTTCTTCTGGGCGCTCGGCTATAACTCGCTCGGCATCCCCGTGGCAGCCCTGGGGCTGCTCAAGCCCGAGCTCGCCGGTGCCGCGATGGCGCTCTCGTCCGTGAGCGTTGTGACCAGCTCGCTTCTGCTCCGCCGGTTCCGGCCGAGCATGTCGAAAGGAGCCGCCCGATGAACCATACATCCAACTGCCGACGGGTGGTCCTTGCCGCCCTCGGCGTACTCACCGTAGGCGCGCTCGCACTTGGCGGCTGCACCATCGCCTCCACCGACGGCTCGCACCCCGCCGATGGTGTGTGGGGTTACGTTGCCGCCGCCGATGCCGCGCAGCTCGAGATCTCCGGTCCCGCGACCGCCGATGAGCTCGTCGTCGACCGCGTGCTCTCCCCCGGTGACGCATGGCTCGTGGTACACCTGAACGACAGCGGCAAGCCGGGTATGCGAGTGGGCTTGGAGCGGATCGACGCGGGCGAATCGCTCGCCGTGCGCATCGCCCTCGAGGATGTCACGACAGACAAGCTGATCGTGGCCGTGCACGCCGACAAGGGCGTCGCCGGTGAGTTCGACTTCTCGATGGACGACCCGATGGGCTCGCCAGACCGGCCGTACTTCGTGGACCGGGCCGAGCTGGCTGTTGTCGTAGACGTGAAATAGTCGGAGTCGGACCGGCGAGGGAGACCTAAGCGCAGCCTCCGCAGGCGCGGTTTGTGCGCCGAGGACAGCAAGCGTGGTCTACTCTCGCCGGGGCCGGCGTCGTCAGCATTACTCGGCCACTCTCAGCCTGAACACCACGGGGTTGGCGGGATCAGGGCAGCACACGAGCGCCTCGCCAGCGGCCTCCCAGGGGAAGCTCCCGCCGAAGCGCAGCGGCTGCAGGAACGGCAGCATGGCCGCGTACGCCCAGCCGCAGATGCCTGCGGGGACGAGCGCCGAGTCGACCTCCCAACGGTCGCCGACTTCGTGCCCGATCGAACATGCACCGGTGCCCTGGATCTCCACGATCTCGATTGCGACCCTGCCGCCCTCCGGAGGCACCGCGCCTCGAATGCCCTCGGCGGACTCCTCCGTCACGATCCGCCGCCGCTCGCCACGACGATCTCCTCGTACGGCTGCAGCACCACGAAGCCTTGACCGTCGAAACGCATCTGGAACGTCTCGCCGCTCGCACGGCCGATGAAGGTCTTGAGGTTCACGTCGGCCTTCACTGACGTCTGCAGGCCATCTGACCACGCCACGGTGGCATTGGGATCGGTGAAGAGCGGATAGCCCTGGGCCACGCCGAGCACGAGCGGCTTGCCGTGCGTGGTGATCGCGACATACCCGGTACCGGAGAGCTTGAGCGAGAAGAGTCCGCCCGCCATCATGCTGGCTCCACCGGTGAACACGATGTCCCAGGCGAGCGAGTCGGAGTACGCGAGGCAGTCGCTGCCGTTCACGAAGATGGACTCGTTATCGAGATACAGGATCGTGATCTCTTTGCCCTGGTCAGCGCAGTAGAGGATGCCCGAGCCGGTCACCTTGGTGGTGGCCGCCTTCTCGCCGGTCGCCATCGTCTTCAGGAACTTGCCCGCGCTGCCTGCACCGGCGCGTTCGAAGCCGAGCTGGCCGTAGTAGCCCACCATCGCGCCGAGCTTGGTGAACACGGTACTGTTATCGAGCTTGATCTCAAGCATCTTCTTGCTTTCGAGCTGCCACGTTCCGCCGGTGTCGGTCTGCGCGTGCGCCGCAACGAACTCGCCCAGCCTGACCGCCACACCCGCCCCCACGCTGTCCGCCATGACGACCCTCCCATTCGTGAACTCGCGTCCTGTCCGCCCCCGGGGTCGCCCCCGCCCGGGCGTTTCCATGCTCTCGCGTGACCCTACCCCTGAGCATCTCCCCGTTCGTAGAGCAGCCACAACGCCTGGGTGCCGAACTCTGCGCCATCAGCTTCCATCAACCGCGAGTACAGCCGCTCTGCAAGTTCGAGTCCGGGAAGCGCCAGGCCGAGGGCGTGCGCCTCCTCGATGGCGATGCGCAGATCCTTCACAAAATGCTTCACGAAGAAGCCGGGGGCGAAGTCGCCCGCGATGATCCTCGGGCCGTACGCCCCCCACGACCAGGAGTTTGCGCCGCCGCCCGCAAGCGCGGCGTGGGTCTTCTCGAGGTCGAGCCCGGCCGCCCTGGCGTATTGCAGCGCCTCGATCAGCCCGAGCATCGTACCGGCGATGCCGATCTGGTTGGCCATCTTGGTGTGCTGCCCCGCGCCGGGGCCGCCCATATGCGAGTAGGTCTTGCCCATCACCTCGAAGAGCGGCAGCGCGCGTTCGAATCCAGCCCGCTCACCGCCCGCCATGATGGTGAGCGTGGCGTTGCGCGCGCCCACATCGCCCCCGGAGACGGGCGCATCGAGCGCGGTGAGGCCGCGAGAGGCCGCGGCCTGGGCGATACGAACCGCGAGCGTGGGCGTGGACGTGGTCATGTCGATCAGCAGCGCACCGGAAGGGGCCTCGTCCACTATGCCAGCGGGGCCCAGGTACACCTGCTCCACGTCGTGCGGATACCCGACGATCGTGATCGTGATGTCCGCACGGGCTGCCGCCGCACCGGCCGACTCGGCCCACTCGGCACCCTTGTCGAGGAGCGGCTGGGCCTTCTCCCGGGTGCGGTTGTGCACCACCATCGGCAATCCCGCATCGAGCAGGTGACCGGCCATCGACGCACCCATCACGCCGGTGCCGACGAACGCGACTGTGGGTCGTTCGGTCATGCGGATACCTCCTCGGATGGTTGCCGTCACCCCCAGTATAGCGAGGCGGGGTGACCTGCTACGAGAGCGGCGTGCGTGCCCGCTCCAGCGACACGCGCGTGTACGCGACGCGGAACCCGGCGCGCTGCTGGTTGCGCTCGGAGATGCCACCCGGCGAGGCCTCGATCACCGCAAGATCGCACCCGGCCTCTCGCGCGTACGCGAGCCGGTGCGCGAGGATCGCGGTCTGCACGCCTCTCCCGCGCATGGCGGGCAGCGTGGAGTCACCGTTGAACATCGCCACACCGTCCTTGATCACGAGCATCCCGGTACCGGCAGGCTCGCCGTCCACGGAGCCGATGAACGGCAGCGAGTCGGTCCGAAGCGCGATGGCCCGGGCAAGGACGTGACCGGCGTCGTCGGCGACGTCGTCGGTGAAGCCGCGCGCCTCGAGCGTGGCCCACAGCTCACGCTCGGCCGCAGTGGATGCCAGACGCACCGCAGGCGCGCCCTCCGCGCCGCCTTCAGCCGCGCCGCACTTCTCGGCCACCTCCCTACACAACGGCTGGTACAGCACCGTTTCGAAGTCCGTGGCGACGAACCCGTACTCGGCAAGCCACCGCCTGAGCGAGGGGTCCGCGTACGGGCACACGTTCACGCTCGCGGACTCACCGTGGTCCTCGAAGAACGCGATCAGCGCCGCGATCTCCTCCTGCTCCACCGGGCCGCTCATACCGAGGCCGAACGACCCGTTCACGATGTTGCCTGGGCTGTACCAGTACGCCGCGCCTCCGCCTATGCGAAACGTGGTCGCATCAGGGTAGATTCCGCTCGCGCGCGCTTCGGCCGCATAGGCAGCGAGGTCATCCACGCCCATTCGCTCGATGCGACGGGCGAGATCGAGGGTCACCAGCGGGAAGTCGGACACAGCGCTCACCCCTTCACAGTCGCCTGGTGTATCGGTGGATTCACGCCGCGAATGACCAGCACCGACGCCACGATGAACAAGCCGAGCGATGCCAGCGCCCACGTTCTACCGAGTCCCATGACGTCGGCGATGAGCGCCCATACGAACGGGCCGAGGACTGTGGCGAACCGTCCGACGATAGCGTACAAGCCGAAGAACTCGCCGAGCTTGTCGGCGGGTGAGAGTTGCGTCATGAGCACGCGGTCGGAAGCCCAGGCGCCGCCGATACCCGCGCCACCGCCGACTGCAACAAGCCATCCGATCGCCTGCACGCCACTCACTGCGGCGATCACCGCGGCGGCGAGGCCGATGATCTGCGAGCCGAGCGCCGCAAGCAGCATGCGCTTGGAGCCGAAGCGGTCCGCGAGCCGCCCGGCGATGACCGCACCCAGGCCCGCGCACACGATGCCCAGCAGGGCCAGGCGGTCGGTCTGCGCGTCGGTGAATCCGAGCTCCATCTTGGCGAACACGGCGTTGAACAGGAACACCGTGTTGATCGCGTCGGTGTACAGGAAGCGGCCGATCAGGAACCGCACCACGCCCCGGTGCCCGGCTGCGCTCTTCCACGCATCGACCATGGCGGTGAACACGCTCATCAGCGCCGGCGGGGCGCCGTCACGCCGGGTGCGCGGACGTTCTTTGATCCACACGAACGCCGGCAGTGCGAACAGCAGGAAGGCGACCGCGAGCGCGCGGAACACAGCGGCGTACCCCGCCCGCGGCAGCAGGTAGATGCCGATGCCGAGCGCCAGCGCCGAGCCCGCGTAGCCGATGGCGACGCCCAGCCCCGAGATGAGCCCACGGGTGCGCTCTGTGCTCACATCGGGCAGGAGCGCGTCGTATACGAGCGCGCCCAGGTGGAAGCCCACGGTGCCGATGGCGTACAGCACCAGCGAGGGAACCACACCCCATGTGGCCAGCAGGGCCGTGGCCGCCACGCAGACGGCCGTGGAACCGATCAGGTACGGCACGCGCCTGCCCACATGATCGGTGAGCGCACCGATCCACGGGCCGAGGATGATGACCGCCACCATCGCCGGGATGATCGCGGCCGAGAGCATCCAATCGGAGCCCCCGCGTTCCTCGATCAACCACAGGCCGAAGTACCGGCTCCCCACGCCGAGGGCGAAGGTGGTGTTGGCGAGGTCGTAGAGCACCCAGGCGATGACGCTCTTGCGCGGAGGCGTCCACGCGGCCGTGCTGGTGTCCTCGCCCATCGAGCTCCCGTCGTCGCGATGTCGAGTGGCAGTGTAACGCAAGTGGCAAGCGTGACGGCGATTCAGGGCCAGGCGCATGGACACCTGCCGACGCCCCTGGGAACATACTGCTCAGAGCGACCTCGAAGGGAGTTCACATGGAAGCGATCGACCGGTGGCGCGAGTCGCTGCCTGAAGGTGCGCAGGTCGAGGCCGTGACCGCGGCAGCGGTCATCGGTGGCGGACTGCTGATTGGCGCACTCACGCTCACCCACAGACGCCGGGGCTTCTTCGCCTGGGCGATCCCGGGTGCCATCCTCGGTCTGGGCGCGGTGCTTCTCGCCGACGTTCTCCTCGACACACGGAACGAGCGCATCGAGGAGGCCGAAGGGCGCATCGCCGAGGAGCTTGCCTCGCTCGACCCTATCGCACGTGCGCAGGTGCTGAAGTCGGTGAGCGAGCAACAGCTTGGCGCGGTGTTCGGCTCGTAGCCGGAGTCACACCCGCGCCCACGGCAGGGACGCCCCACCCTGCGATTTCGGGCGCCCCTGCACGTGAGCCGACGGAGCCGCCCGGTCCTTACGTGTACGCCACGCCAATCGGACCGTCAGTGATGATGTCGATGGCTGACTCCAGCGCCATAAGCGTCTTGGCGAGAACCTTGATCTCACGTCCATCGAGATCCGGCTGCGCCGCTCGTGTCCGGATCTCAGCCACGACAGTGGCATGTGCCTCGAGCAACGTGTCCACCGGATCGGGAAGTCCCGCCGCGGCGCCCGCGTCCATCATCAGGATCCTCGCCGACTCGGCTCCTCCCGCTCCCCTCTCCTCGCGACGACCACTCTCCTCTTGCATCGGGTACACCCCCTGGTGTCCGCGGCGTCTCCGCCGCACTGCTCCTGTGCCCCTGGGCAGACCCTAGCAGCGGGGTCTGACACGATTCAGGGAGAGGGGTTGGGTGGGCGTCGCTTCGGGGTGCTGGACGACGCCTCCGCTGGCGCGGTCTGTCCGCCGCGCACAGCGAGCCGAGCGTCCCCGGAGTGGTGCCCTGTGGTACTTACCCGAGCATGCGCCGCAAGACCTCGTTCACAACGGCGGGATTGCCCTGGCCGCGCATCTCGCGCATGACCTGGCCGACGAAGAAGCCGATCACCGACGTCTTGCCGGCGCGGTAGCTCTCGACCTCGGCAGGATTCGCCTCAAGCACCACGGCCACGACGGCCTCGATCGCACCGGTGTCGGAGACCTGCTTCATCCCGCGCGCCTCGACGATCGCGCCCGGCGCATCGCCGGTCTCGGCAGCCTCGGCAAAGACCTGCTTGGCCTGCTTGCCGCTGATGGCGCCATCCTCGACGAGCCCGATGAGCTCGGCAAGAAGCGCGGGCGTCACGCGTGCGTCACCCATGCCGATGCCCGCCGCGTTCACATGCGCCGTCAGATCGCCGAGCATCCAGTTGGCCACCTGCTTGGCGCGGTCGGCGCCGGCGATGTCCACGGTCGCATCGAAGTAGCAGCCCGTCGCGGTGTCGGCCGCGAGCATAGCGGCATCACCCTTTGGTAGCGCGTAGTCGACCATATAGCGGTCGCGGCGCGCATCGGGAAGTTCGGGAAGCCCGGCCGCGAGTCCCTCGATCCACTCGGGCGTGAAGCTGAACGGCACCATGTCGGGCTCGGGGAAGTACCGGTAGTCGTGCGCCTCTTCCTTGCTGCGAAGACCGCTCGTACGGCGCGCGGTGGCGTCCCAGTGACGCGTCTCCTGCACCACGACCTCCCCCGCATCCAACAGGTCGGCCTGACGGACGATCTCGTAGGCGAGCGCGTCGTGGAGCGCCTTGAACGAGTTCATGTTCTTGACCTCGCTCTTGGTCCCCAGCTCGGTGGCGCCGCGCGGGCGGATGGACACGTTGCCGTCCACCCGCATCGAGCCCTCCTCCATGCTGCAATCGCTGACGCCGAGCGCAAGCCAGATGCTGCGCAGCTTCTGCGCGAAGCGGCGCGCCTCCTCGGGCGTGCGGATGTCGGGCTCGCTCACAAGCTCCATGAGCGGCGTGCCCGCGCGGTTGAAGTCCACGAGTGAATGTGTGGCGCCTGCGATACGGCCTTCCGAGCCGCCCACGTGCACCATCTTGCCGGTGTCCTCCTCGAGGTGGATGCGCGTGATGCCTATGCGCGTGCGGTAGCCACCATCCTCGGCAACAGCTCCGGGCCCTACGGACACGGCATCGCCGCCGAGGTCGATCCGCTCGGCCACACCGGGTCCGTCGACCTCGACCTCGATCACACCGCCCGAGCAGAACGGCAGGTCGTATTGTGAGATCTGGTAGTCCTTGGGCATGTCGGGATAGAAGTACTGCTTGCGGTGGAACTGGCTCCAGAGCGCGATGTCGCAGTCTGTCGCGAGGCCTGCGAGCACGGTCCACTCGATGGCGGCTTCGTTGGGCACCGGCAATGCGCCGGGCAGACCGAGGCATACCGGGCACACCCGTGTGTTGGGCTCGCCACCGAAGGCGACCGGGCAGCCGCAGAACATCTTCGTGTTCGCGGCGGTGATCTCAGTATGAATCTCGAGGCCGATGACGGCTTCGTAGCGTTCGAGCACGTCGAGCAAACGGTCCTTCGCCAAGACGGGACTCCTCACACGGACGCGGGGCGGATGCACAGGTATCGATTCTACCCGAGCAAGCGCCCAACGCGCTGCGCTACCAGAGAAGTGCCCTGGCCGAGGTCCGCACCGCCGGCGTGAGCACGCCCGTCCCGCCGAGGTAGCGGATCTCGTAGATCATGTCTTTGTGCTCGGTCAGCACGGCAGCAGCATGCGGGCTGAGCACGGAGCCCCGGGTAAGGAGCACCGGGCACGCGTCGCTCCCCTGCAGCACGCCGCCAGCAAGCGCATCGGGAAAGTCCTCGCCCGTGGCCAGCGCCGGACGCGACATGAGCATCCCGAGCCCGCTGAAGCCGATCCTTGCCACCTCGGCGGAAGTCTCATAGCGGTCGTCGCCCCAGATGCGCATGTAGCCCATGAACGGGGCCTCGTTGAGCGCATCGGCGACCGTCTCACTCACGGCTCCCGTTCCCCCGATGATGTAGCCATGGTTGGAGGGGTTGCCGCCGTACATCGCCATCATCGCGTCCGCCACCTCGGTCGGCAGGTGATCCGGGGGTGTGAGGTAGATAGGCCAGCCGTTGGCCGCCGCCACCGGAGCCGCCGACAGAGCATCGGGGAAGTCGAGGCCAGTGCAGACGAACGCGGTCCCATCGTACCGCGAACCGCGCATCGCCTTGACCTCGGCGGCGATGGCGATGGCTGTCTCGTAGCGATCACCACCGGGCAGCCGCGTCGCGATGTCTTCCGATGTGAGTGCCTGGGCCGCGTCCATCACGGCGTCGCTGACCGCTCCGGTGCCGCCGAGCACGTAGACGCGCTTGGGCGCGAGGCGCGTGATCTCCGCCGCGACCTCGGCAGGCAACATATTCGCAGGGGTCAGCAGCAGCGGTCCGTGCACCGCGCCGGCCAGCGCGGCACCGCCGAGAGCGTCGGGCCAGTTGTACGCCGTCGCGAGAATCACGATGTCCACGCTGCCATCTACCGGATACGCCTTCTTCGATGCCTCGATCGCCGTGGAGATGCGGGTCGCCCCCGCTACCTCCAGCTCATCGGTGGCCACGGCCACGTTCCACTTCGACACGCGGTGGTTGGCCGAGTCGGCGATGTAGACCGTGCGATCGGGGCCGAGTGCGATCCCCCGCGGATGCGAGAACTGCGTGTCCCCGGAGCCGAATGAGCCGAACACCTGTAGTACTTGTCCCTCGGCACCAAAGACCTGGACGCGATGCCCGTCGGTCTCGACGACGAAGGAGCGGCCGACCGGGTCGACGGCGACACTGGCGGGCGAGAGGAAATCACCCCAGGCGATCCCGTGGCCGCCCCAGACGAGCGGTGGTGTCGCCGGGTCGTCGTCGTAGACGACGACCGACTCCGTGGTGCCATCCATCGTTCCGGTCGTGGTGAAGACCAGTCCGTCCTCGGACACATCCAACCCGGTCGTCGGTATGCCTTCTGGCGTCCAGGAACCGAATCCGACACCGTACGAATCCCAGATCTGGATGTTGTGGAGCACCGTATCCGTCAGGTATACGTGACCGTCGAGCGATACCCCGAGACCTTCGGGGGCGCTGATGGGTGTTCAACCGGTCGCCTCGTCGAAGGACGGCGAGGGCAGCGTGAGCAGTGGAAGGTAGCGATTGACGAGTCCGCCGTTGCCCATCTGCCCCACGAAGACGTTCCCCCGCCGGTCGCAGGCGAGCGAGCGGGGCGATGAGAGCGGCTGGCCGTCCCACCCCTGGGTCGTCTTGCCGAGGAACACGCCATCAGAGTCGAATACCTGCACACGCTTGTCGGCGACGTCCGTCACACCGGTCACATACACACGGCCCATCTTGTCCACCTCGACATCGAGTGGACCGCTGAACTGCCCGTCGAGCGCACCGAAGCTCCCCCAGTTGCGCTCCCAGGTGGCCGTCAGAGCGCCGTTCATGGGTGCTGCGGGCGACATCATCCCCGCAGCGGGCGTCACCCCAACGAGCACGACGAGCAGCACGAAGGACAGTGCCAACGGACGAGACCATCGCCTCATGGCGCACCCCCAAACCCAGGCGCCCGCGTCCGCGGACGCTCCACTCCCCTGTGATGATGCTACCCGCGTGGCGTCTATCGCACGCATGCACGCCGACGAACGGCAAACCACACCTCCGCAGAGCCCGTCGTACGGGTTACACGCGCCCCCGGACGAGCGGCGGAGTGGTATCGAACCCGAGTGCCTTCTCGTACGCCGCAGCGGCCCGCAACACCGTCGTCTCGGCGAAGTGATCACCGATGATCTGCAGGCCGAGCGGCATGCCGCTTTCCGAGCACAGACCGCTTGGAACGCTGATGGCGCAGTTGCCGGCAAGGTTCACGGGAATCGTATAGAAGTCGTTCAGGTACATCGTATACGGGTCCGACTTCTCCCCGAAGCGGAACGCGGGCTCCGGTGTCGTTGGCGTGAGAAGCACGTCGAACTGCTCGAACGCCTTGCGGAAGTCCTGGATGATGAGCGTCCGGGCCTTCTGTGCCTGCCCGTAGTATGCATCGTAGTATCCGGCAGAAAGCGCATACGTCCCGAGCATGATGCGGCGGATGGTCTCGGGGCCGAAGCCTTCGGTTCGCGAACGTGAATAGAGATCGATCACGTCCGCCGCATCGTCGACACGGTGTCCGTAACGGATCCCGTCGAAGCGTGCGAGATTCGATGACGCCTCGGCGGGGCCGATGACGTAGTATGCCGCGAGGCCGTGCTTGGCACTCGGCAGCGTGACCTCCGCCACATCCGCACCGAGTGCGGCGAACATCTTCGCCGCGTCGAGCACGCTCTGCCTCACCTCGGCAGCACATCCCTCGACCTCAAGGATGTCGGTCACCAGACCGACGCGCAGCCCGCGCACATCACCGTCGAGTACCGCCGCATACGGCTCCACAGTCGCCGCTGCCGACGTTGCATCGTACGGATCCTCGCCGGCGATGGCCTCGAGTGCGAGCGCGGCGTCATCGACGGTCTTGCCGAAGGGGCCGATCTGGTCGAGCGAAGAGCCAAACGCCACCACCCCGTACCGGCTCACCCGCCCGTAGGTGGGCTTGAGTCCGACGGTGCCGGTGAGAGCTGCTGGCTGACGGATCGAACCGCCCGTATCGCTGCCCAGCGAGATGCTGACCATTCCGGCGGCGACCGATGCGGCACTCCCCCCGCTCGAGCCCCCAGGGACGCAATCAAGGCTCCACGGATTACGGGTGGGGCCGAACGCCGAGTTCTCGGTCGAGGAGCCAAACGCGAACTCGTCCATATTGAGCTTGCCGATCGGCAGCGCACCCGCATCGAGCAGTCGGCGTACGGCTGTGCAGTCGTAGACGCTTTCGTAGCTCTCAAGCATGCGGCTCGCACAGGTCGTGCGCGTGCCGATGAGGTTCATGTTGTCCTTGATGCCGGCGGGAACCCCCGCAAGCGGCGGGAGCTCCTCACCAGCGACACGGGCGGCATCGATGCGGTCGGCTGCCTCATATGCGAGTGCCGGCGTGAGCTGCAGGAACGCGTGCACGTCAGCGTCCAGGGCCTGTATGCGCGCATAGGAGGCATCCGCCAGCTCACGTGCCGAGAAGTCACCCGCCGCGACACCGTCGCGCACCTGACGCGCGCTTAGGGAGGAGAGGTCGAGCGCGCTCATGAAACATCCCCTCCACCCGTGATTGCCGGAACCACGAACGCGGCGCCATCGGTATCCGGGGCGTTCCTGAGCGCTTCTTCACGCGCGAGACCGTGAACGACCACGTCCTCACGCATGCGGTTCGTCATCGCGAGCGGATGAGCGGTGGGCTCGACTCCGTCCAGATCAAGCTTGCGCAGCTCGTCGATGTGGCCGAGGAGCGAGCCGAGCTCGGCCGTGAGTGACCCGACCTGCTGGTCGGTGAGCGCCAGGCGGGCAAGCATCGCGACGTGGCGTACGTCGGCTTCGGTGATCGCCATACGAGGATCCTCCGTGGGAGAGATGGTGCTATAAGACGCGCTCCATCATACCCGAGAGGAACGTCATGGATACCCTACGCCGTGATACTCGCCGGCCGGGAGCGCTCGCTCAGCCGCGCAGTATCGACTGGGCCTGTTCGACGTCGGACGGGTAGAGATCGGAGGGCACGCCCTCCCTGCCCAAACGCACGAAGACCATATGCCGGGCACAGTGCGTGTTGTCCGCAGTCGGCCCGGAGCAGAACTTCTTCTTGATCAGTTCCGCAGTCGACGGCATGTTGGCCATCTGATCGTGGAAGAACGGACACCGAGGCAGGCACTCACATTCGAACACTCGGACTCCCCCCATCTTGTCGCGCCGCTTACCGTACCGAATCGCGTTTAGTGTACACGAACTCCGCGCTTTGCGAGAACTAGTGATCGCCCCGTGCACCTGCAGATCCGCTCGCCACGATCCCCCGATGACGGACTCATGCCGACGGTGCTGAGACCAGGAACGCCGCGACCACGGTTATCGCGTTGTAGAGCGCATGCAGTGCGATCGGCGGCCAGAGGCTGTCACGACGCTCGGCCAGATAGCCGAGCACCACGCCGAGGATGAAGGTGGGCACCAGCAGCCACCAGCTCCGGTGGAACGCCGCGAACAGCGCCGCCTGCACCACGATCGCCGGCCACACTCCGAAGCGGGCCGCGAGACCCTCCTGCAGGGCGCCTCTGAACACGAGCTCTTCCACCGTCGGGCCGATGAGCACCACCATGAGCACGGCGAGCATGAAGCCCGCACCACCTCCGCCGAAGACCGATGGCAGATCGGTGACCGAGTGGGGCAACAGGCCCATCTCGCGCGTGACGAGGGCATAGACCGACGCCAACGCCCGGGTGACCACAAGGCCGACGATCACGGACCCTGCGGATCCCAGCACCTCCTGCCACGGATGACTCTCATGGCGGATGCCGAGCGCCAGCGCGGGGTCACCCCCGCGGCGGTGCACCAGCCAGACGATGACGCCCACCTGTGCAGCGTAGTAGAGCGCCAGCACGAGCACCCGCACGAGCAGCTGCGCCTGCGCATCGAGCGCAGTCACCCACTCTGAGACCGAGATCGCCTCCTTCATCATGAACACGGAGAACGTCACGGAGAGCATCGCGGCCGCCTCGAGCAGCGTCCACTGGAACCCTCCCCGCGAACCACCACGGGGCGCGCGCTTCGGCGTCATGCTCGCGGCCTTGGCGGCCGCGCTCCGTGTGCGAGGCGTGGGGCCGACGACCGCCACGCCGCTCGAGCGCTTGCGCGCCACCGGCTGGGTGCGCGTGCGCGTGCCCAGCGATGATGTGGCAGCCCGCGAGACGATCGCACGGCGGGGACAGGCGCGGGCGCAGGCCCCACATCCGTCGCAGCGTGCCCAGTCGACCTTCAGGTACGTCCGGCCGACTTTCAGCGCATCATGCGGACAGACAGCGAGACATGCCCCGCAGCGATCGCAGGCGCGAGCATCAAGCGAGAGCGGCGGTCCCTGCCTCACCGCACGTCCATCCGCCGACACGCCCCGAGCCCGAACCGGCTCACCGGCCGACCTCCGGCGCCGTGCCCGACTCCAGAACCACCGCGAGCTCGTCCTCCGAGAGAACCGGGACACCGAGCTCGAGCGCGGTGGTGTACTTGCTGCCAGGATCGGTGCCCGCCACCACGAACGTGGTCTTCTTGCTGACGCTCCCACTCACCTTCGCGCCGAGCGCCTTGAGCGCCTCGCTTGCCTCGGTGCGTGTGAAGCCCTCGAGTGACCCGGTGAGCACCCAGGTGGTACCGGTGAGCGTCTGTTCGCGCCCCGGGCCGCGTGGTTCGTCAGCGGTCCGAACACCAGCTTCGGCCAGACGTCCCACGATCGCGATGTTCTCCGGGTTGTCCGCGAACGCACGGACCGCTTCGGCGATCTTCGGCCCGACCTGCTCGACTGCGGCGAGATCCTCCCCCGTGGCCGAAAGCAGCGCGTCAAGCTCGGGGAACGCACGCGCGAGCGCCTCGGCCACCGTCGCGCCGACGTGCCGGATCCCGAGCCCGAAGACGAGCCGGGAGAGCTGCCGGTTCTTGCTCGCATCGATGCTCGCCAGCAGCTTGCGCGCCATCGTCTCGCCGAGGAGGACCGGGGAACCGTCCTTCTTCATCCGGCCGAGATCCAGTGCGGCGAGCTGGTCAAAGGTGAGCGAGTAGTAGTCGGCCACGTCGTGGAGCAGCCCCGCCTCCACCAGCCGCCCGATGATCTCAGGCCCCATGCCCTCGATGTCGAGCGCCCCGCGCGATGCCCAGTGGCTGAGCCGCTCGAGTCGCTGCGCCGGACAACCCGCGTTCGTGCACCGCGGAACGACCTCACCCTCCTCGCGCCACACCGGGCTTCCGCAACTCGGGCACGCGACGGGCATCCGCCACTCACGCTCGCTGCCGTCGCGGAGCCGCTCGACCGCGCCGACGACCTCGGGTATCACGTCACCCGCTTTGCGCACGATGATAGTGTCGCCTATGCGCACGCCCTTGCGGCGGACTTCGTCCTCGTTGTGGAGCGTCGCGCGCGCGATCGTCGAACCCGCCACCAACACCGGGTCGAACTCGGCGACCGGCGTGAGTGCGCCGGTGCGGCCCACCTGGATGCGGATGTCGCGCAGGATGGTGGTCTTCTCTTCAGGTGGGAACTTGAACGCGATCGCCCAGCGGGGTGCTTTGGACGTGAAGCCGAGCTCTTCCTGAAGCGCGAAGGAGTCCACCTTCACGACCACACCGTCGATCTCGTACGGCAGCTCGCCGCGGCGGGCGATAGCACGCTCGCAGTACGCGTGCACCTCATCGGGAGTGGCACAGAACTCGACATCGGGGTTGACCCGGAAACCGGCGTCGCGGAGCCACTGGAGCGCCTCGCGCTGGCTCGTGACCCCGAACGCGCGGACCTGCACCATCTGATACATGAAGGTGGCCAGGTCGCGCGAAGCGGTCACCGACGGGTCCTTCTGACGGACGGCGCCGGCGGCGGCGTTGCGCGGGTTCGCATACGGTGGCTGCCCGACGGCCTCCTGCTCCTCATTCAGGCGCTCGAAGCTCGCCTTGGGCATGTAGACCTCGCCGCGGACCTCGAGACGCCACGCCTCGGTCTCGTGACCGAAGAGCGGCATGTCGTTGAGGTTCGGCCATGGCACCCCGATCCTGAGCGGGACGTCCTTGACCGTGCGGACGTTGGCCGTGATGTCCTCGCCCGTGGTACCGTCGCCGCGCGTGGCAGCCCTGACCAACTCCCCGTCCTCGAACGTGAGCGCGAGCGAGCTTCCGTCGATCTTGAGCTCGCACACGAACCCGAGATCGCGACCCGCGGTCTCGCGAGCGACCCGCTCGAGCCACGTATCGAGCTCACCGAGATCCATCGCATTGTCGAGCGAGTACATCCTCCCGGCGTGGGTGACCGGTGCGAACGCATCCAGCGGAGGCGCGCCGATGCGCTGCGTGGGCGAGTCGGAGGTGACGAGATCGGGATAC
>JAFGAG010000065.1 GCA_016933785.1 Coriobacteriia bacterium
AACATCCTGCCGGGCGTGCTCGGGCGCATCTGCCATCACCCGTGTGAGACCGCCTGCCGGCGCAACTTCTACGACCAGCCGATCGCCATTCGGCCGCTCCACCGCTTCGCCTACGAGGAGTTCCAGAAGCTGCGTCCGGAGCGTCTGCCGCGCCTCGAGAACACCCGTGGCAAGCGGGTAGCCATCATCGGTTCGGGTCCGTCGGGGCTCGCCGCGGCACTCGACCTGATGCGGCTCGGCTACGGAGTGGTGATGTACGAGCGCGAGGACCGTGGAGGCGGTGCGCTCTACAGCGGTGTCCCGTCGTACCGGCTGCCGCGCGAGGTGCTGCAGCGCGAGATCGACGACCTCATCGAGATGGGCCTCGAGCTGCACTGTAACGTCGAGGTAGGCAAGGACATCCCGATCACGAAGCTCATGCGGGAGAACGACGCCGTACTGCTGGCGGTCGGTCTGCAGACGAGCCGTCTGCTGCCGATTCCGGGAATCGAATCGTCCGGTGTCGTGGGAGCGCTCGAGTTCCTGTGGGCGGTCAACCACACCGGTCAGGCCGGTGTGGGAGGGCAGCGCGTACTCGTGATCGGCGGCGGTAACGTCGCGGTCGACGTTGCGCGCTGCGCGGTGCGCGTCGGCGCCACCGAGGTGCGCCTCGCGTGTCTCGAGGGTGACGAGGAGATGCCGTGTCACCCCTGGGAGATAGCCGAGGCGCTCGATGAGGGCGTCATCGCCATGTGCTCACTCGGCCCCGAAGAGGTGCTCCACAAAGACGGACACGTCACCGGTATGAAGATGCGTGCGTGCCTGTCGGTCTTCGACGAGACAGGGCGGTTCGCACCGAAGTTCGGCGACGACTACGCGGAGATCGCCACGGATGTGGTGGTGTTCGCGGTCGGCCAGGCCGCCCGTGTGGACGATCTCATCAAGGGTACGGAGCTCCTGCTTTCGGGACGCGGCCAACTGGTCGTCGACGGCCAGCACAACACAACGAGCGTGCCCGGCGTGTTCGCGTGCGGCGAGGTCGTCACAGGCCCCGGAAGCGCAATCGGCTCGATCGCGACAGGCCACGAGGCCGCGACATCGATCCATCGCTATCTTGAGGGAATCCCTGTTGAAGCCGAGCGCGTTCGGCGGCCGGTCCCCAAGTACCCGTCGTACGCGGTGGCGGACATCAAGGGCGTGGAGCCGTCGCGCCTGCGTGCCGAGATGCCGATGGCCAAGGCCGACGACCGCGCCACCGACTTCCGGCAAGTGGAGCTCGGCCTGACACACCAGGAGGCCATGACGGAGGCCGCACGCTGTCTTCGGTGCGAGTCCGAGGTGTGTGTCGGGTGCACGTTCTGCGCGCGGACCTGTCCGGACTTTGCGCTCACGGTCGAGCGCGTGGACGAGCCGGGTGCGCGCTGCTTGACGCGGTACGACCTCGACCTCACGAAGTGCTGCTTCTGCGGCCTGTGCGCCGAGCAGTGCCCAACCAAGGCGCTCACGCACACGGGCCAGTACGAACTGTCCTTCTACCACCGCGAGCTCATGACGTTCGATAAGGGCGAGATGCTGCGCGACCCGTCGGGCGAGCGCGCCACGGGACGCGATGGCATCGAACCGCCGTCGTGCCCGACCGTGCGGCGGGAGGTGCCCCGGTGAGTCTTACCGACATCGGACTCGGAGTGGCCATCTTCGCCATGGTGGGGGGCGCGCTCGGCGCCACACTGACCCGTGACGTGATGCGCCTCGTGATCTCCCTCGGTGTGTTCCTGCTCGGCGTCGCGGGAGCGTTCCTTGTGCTGGGGAGTCCACTCCTCGCCGTCTCCCAGGTGTTCCTGTATGTGGGTGGCGTGCTCGTGCTCGTCCTCTTCGCGCTCATGGTCGTGAGGCGGGCAAGTGGCGGGCGTCCGGAGATGGAAGGGCGGCATGACATCGGTGCCGCTGTGATATCACTCGGCGTGTTCGCCCTGCTCGTCGTGGTGCTCTCGCCCGTGGTCAAGGATCCGGCACCGGTGAGCGTGGCGCCGGACGCGGTCGCCGAGGTCCTCCTCGGTTCAGGTGTGGTGTCCTTCGAGCTCGCGGGCGCGCTGCTTCTCGCCGCGCTGCTCGCGGTCCTTGTGATCGTGAAGGGGGGTGCCGAGCGATGATCGTCGTTGTCGGATGCGCCGCGGCCTTCGCGCTCGGCCTCTACGCGATCCTCACGCGTCGAGACCTTATCGGCATCCTCGTCGGTGCCGAGCTGATGCTCGGTGCCGCCAACGTCCAGCTCGTCTCGTTCGCGCTTCTCGGCGGGGCCGACCCCGCGGTGGCATCCGCCTTTGCGCTCATCATCCTCGTGACTGCAGCGGCCGAGGCTGCCATAGGTCTGGCGCTTGTGGTCACCGCCTATCGTGCCAGCCGACGCAGCCAGATCGATGAGTTCGCGGAGGTGACGGGCTGATGACCGCCCTATGGCTCGTCGTCGTGCCGGTCGTGGTGGCGCTCGTCATCGCTGCCGCTGGACGCCGTCCCGTGGGGTTCACGCGCTGGCTCGCGCTCATCGGCCCGGCCCTGGCGACCTTCGCGGGTATCCAGGCACTTCTCAGCGCGGAGCCCGCCGGCCACGGCGGCGCTGCAGCCGAGGCGACCAGTGTCGCTGCCGACTGGCTTTCGGCGGCATCCGGATCGATCGAGATCGGTCTGGCCATCGACCCGCTCGCTGCGGTGATGCTTGCCGTGGTGGGTGTGGTGGCCGGCATGGTGGTCATCTTCTCCGTGGGCTATATGGCCGAGGACCGCTCGCAGGCCCGCTACTTCGCGCTGCTGTCGGCCTTCACGGCCGCGATGAGCATGCTCGTACTTTCCACGAGCCTCGTCGGCCTGTTCGTGGCCTGGGAGCTCGTGGGCGCGTGCAGCTACCTGCTGATCGGGTTCTGGTTCACGAAGCCCTCGGCGGCAAGGGCTGCGATCAAGGCCTTCCTCGTGACGCGGATCGGTGACGTGGGGCTGCTGCTGGCACTCGCGCTTCTGTGGCGCGAGACCGGCGCGCTCTCGATCTCCGGCGTTCTGGAGGCCGCGCCCGCACTTGCTCCCGCCACGGTCACGACGGTCGCTCTCCTGCTCTTCGTGGGTGCCGCCGGCAAGTCGGCGCAGTTCCCGCTCCACATCTGGCTCCCTGACGCGATGGAGGGCCCCACACCGGTCTCTGCGCTCATCCACGCCGCTACGATGGTTGCCGCGGGCGTGTTCCTCCTGGCCCGCATGGCGCCGCTGTTCGACCTCTCCGAGACCGCACGCCTCGTGGTGCTCGTCATCGGCACGGTGACCGCGCTGGGAGCGGCGACCGTCGCGGTCACACAGACCGATATCAAGCGGGTGCTCGCGTACTCCACGATCAGCCAGCTCGGGTTCATGTTCGCGGCGCTGGGCACCGGCGCCTGGGTTGCGGCGATGTTCCACCTCGTGACGCACGCCGCGTTCAAGTCGCTGCTCTTCCTTGCGTCGGGAAGCGTGATCCATGGCTCGGGCACGCAGGACCTGCGCGAGATGGGTGGCCTGGGCAAGGCGATGCCGGTAACGACCGTCACATGGGCCATCGGCGTGGCGGCGCTCGCCGGTCTGCCACCACTCGCCGGGTTCTTCTCCAAAGACGCGGTCATCGACGCCGTCTGGATGCACGCCCCCGTTGCCGGGGTGGCACTTTTCGTCGCGAGTGCTCTCACCGCCCTGTACGCCGCGCGCGCCACGCGCCTGGCGTTCACCGGGGAGTTCCGCGGCACCGGCCACCCGCACGAATCGCCCGTGGTGATGACGGCGCCGCTTGTGGTGCTTGCCACCGCCGCGGTGACGCTTGGCGCCGCCTCGTGGTGGTTCGCGGATCTCTTCGGTGGTCACGCGGGACTGGCGCTCCCTGTAGCCGTCGCGTCCACCGTGATCGCGGTCGTCGCAGCGCTTGCGGGATGGCGTCTGTTCGGCGCGGGTCCGGCTGCTGACGAGCGTCTGGCGGATGCTCTCGGAGGTCTCTGGCGCGCCGCGCGCTCGGCGTACGGCATCGACACGCTTGCGATGCGTGCAGCCGCAGGTATCGAGCGTGCGTCGGCCACCATCGCCGAGCGGTTCGACCGGCGCATCGTCGACGGCGCCGTGAACGGCGTCGCGTGGCTCGCACGCCGGATCGGTCGCGAGTTCAACGAACTGCAGTCGGGCGAAGGCCAGCTGTACGCCGCGCTCGTAGGCGCCGGCGCGGTCCTGCTCGTAAGCCTCGCGCTCTGGCTGGGGAGGTGACGCGGTGACACTCGTGCTGCTCATCGCCATCCCGGTCGTCACGGCGATCCTCGCGCTCGCGGCGGGCTCCAGACCTTCGTGGTCCCGCGCGCTTGCGCTCCTCGGCGCACTCGGCACGCTAGCTGTGGCCGGCACAGCGTGGTCGCAACTCGCGGGTGCCGACGCTCCGCTCACGTACGAGCTCACGGTTGCGGGCAACGGAACGTTCCTGAGCCTCATGGCCGATGGACTGTCTCTGCCGCTCGTGGCGCTCACCGCGCTTCTCGGGGCGGTCGCCGTTCTCACGTCGTGGGATGTGGAGCGCACCGGACCCCACATGGCGCTGTTGCTGGCGCTCGAGGCGGCTGTGACGGCTGTGTTCCTGGCGGCCGACCTGATCCTGTTCTATGTGGCCTGGGAGGCCGTTCTCATCCCGATGTTCTTCCTCATCGGTGGGTGGGGTCACGACAACCGTCGCTACGCCGCGATGAAGTTCTTTGCCTATACGTTCGCAGGCAGCGCGCTCATGCTCGTGGGAATTGTCCTCCTCATCATCTCCGGCGGGGCCGGCACGTCCATGAGCGCAGCCGTGGTCCTCTCACCCGAGACGCAGCGGCTCGTGTTCTGGCTGTTGGCGGCCGGCTTCCTCGTGAAGATCCCCGTAGTACCGCTCCACACCTGGCTGCCCGACGCCCACGTCGAGGCCCCCACCGCCGGCTCCATCATGCTGGCCGGCGTGCTTCTGAAGATGGGCGCGTACGGAATCATGCGCCTGTGCGTCCCGTTCACACCCGAGGCGTTCGCCGCTGCCGCGCCGCTGCTCGCGGGGCTTGGCGTGGTGGGCATCGTGTACGGCGCGGTGATGGCCCTCGGGCAGCACGACCTCAAACGCCTGGTAGCATACTCGTCGGTCGCTCACATGGGCTTCGTCGTGCTCGGCATCTCCACCGGCACCGAGTTGGGTTTCCAGGGTGCGGTCCTCGGCATGGTGAGCCATGGTCTCGTGGCCGGCTTGCTGTTCTTCCTCGTGGGCGCCCTGTACGAGCGCGCGCACACCCGGGACATCGGCGCCTTCGGCGGACTGGGGGAGACCCTGCCGCGATGGGCGACCGTCTTCGTGTTCGCCTCGCTCGCAAGTCTCGGTCTGCCGGGACTCTCGGGCTTTCCCGGGGAGTTCGCCTCCCTGGTGGCCGGTTTCGCGGGCTTCGGATGGCCGATTGCGGTCGCCGGGCTGGGGGTGGCACTCGCAGGCGCCTACACCCTGAGGGCGGTCCGGCGCGTGGTGCACGGTGAGCCGAGTACCGACCGCGCGCACGTGGACCTCTCGGCGCGGGAGATCGTGGCGATCGTGCCGCTCGCTGCGCTGATCGTGGCGCTCGGTGTGTGGCCCCGACTGGTGACCGACCTCGCACGCGCCACCCTCGAGGGGCTTGCCGTGCTCGCAGGGATGGTGAGCTGATGGACCTCATGCTTCCTGCAGCCGTGTGGGTTCCCGCCGCGCTGGTCGCTGGTGCCGTCGCACTCGGACTCGTTGCCGATGGGTTCGGGCGGCGTCCCGCAGCTGTGGGCATCATCGCGCTCGGTCTGCTCGGGGCGGCGGCCGCCGGCTTCTACTACGCGATAACGGGTGAAGCGGGCGTGGCCGTGGGCAGTTTCGCCTCGGGCGCCGGGTTCACATCGCTTCCCTCCGTCGGGTACGTGCTCGCCGGCTTCGCGGTGGTCGCGGGTTACCGGCGGTACGCGACGTGGGACCGCGGTCCCGCGATGGCCGGGCTGGTGGCACTCGGGGCGCTCTTCGCTCACGCGCTTCTCGCATCGCTCGATATCGTCGTCCTGTTCGTTTCGCTCGCGGGGCTGGCGATCGTGGGGTACTCGCTGGTTGCGGGGGCGGGCACGCGCGAGGCCGAGGAGTCGGCGATCCGCTACTTCGTCCAGGGTGCGGTGGCCACCGGGCTCACGGTGTACGGGTTCGCGCTCGTGCTCGGTCTGGGCGGCTCAACGAGCTACCTGGAGGCGGGTGCAGCCCTCGGCGGAGCCGCGGCGCGTCCGGCGCTCGTCGCACTCGGACTGGTGCTGTCGGTCTTCGCATTCAAGCTAGGCGCATTCCCGTTCCACGCATGGGTGCCCGACGCCTACGACCGGGCCGACGCCCCGTCGGTGGCGTTCCTGGCATCCGCCCCCAAGATCGCCGGCGTGGTCGCCCTTCTCGTGATCGTGCGCGGGACTCTGTTCGAGAGCGGCGTGTTCGCGCCCGCATCGCAGCTGCTAAGCGCCCTCGCGATCGGCTCGCTGCTGTTCGGGTCCTTCGGAATGCTGCGTCAGACGCGCGTCGCTCGGCTGCTCGGCTACTCGGCGATCGCACAGATCGGCTACGCGCTACTCGCGATCGCGGCGGGGGATGCCGGTGTGCGCGCTGCGTCGATCCTTGTGCTCACCTACGCCATCGGCGCGGCGGGCGCGTTCATCGCGCTCGAAGCGGTCCAGCGCGTGCGACCCGCATGGGACGGGTCCCTTGAGGGCCTTGCCGGCCTCTCGCGCCACGCGCCCCTGCTCTCCGGCGCCCTGGCCGCGATCATGCTGTCACTCACCGGGATTCCGCTCCTGGCGGGTTTCTGGGGCAAGCTCTACGTCTTCATCGCACTCGTCGACAGCGGCATGGTCTGGTTGGCTATCGGTGCAGGCGTAGCCGCAGTCGTGTCGTTCGGCGGATATGGCTCAGTCATCAAGGCGATGTACTTCGGCCCAGATAACGACGTGACCGCCGAGGCGATGCAGGAGGCCGACACGGAGACGTCACCGGAGGGGGAGCGAGGCGGCTCTCCGCTTGCGGTGACGGTAGTACTCGCCCTCATCATCATCAGTCTCGGCGCGGCCCCGCTCGTCCTCGGGCTCGGACCCGTGTTCTCGCTCTTCAGCCTCTGAACCCGGGGTGGCGCAGGCACCATCATGGATGATTCATCTCCGCCGACTGATGATACAAAGCCGAACGATCGTGAACGCATTCACCCTTGCGTGAACGTTGCTGATGTCCTACACTGGTCGAGAGTTGCTTCGGCAACCCCTTACCCCTGAGCCTCAAGGTGCCGGCCTTGAGGCTCTCCCTTTTCTGTGGAGAAGGGACCGCTCGTCGGGTAACACGGTCGTAGCTCTTAAGCACGCGGCGTCTCAGGCCGATAGCGCACGGGACATGATAATTTCACACGAGCAGGCCAGGCGTGCCGCCGAGTACCTGCGAACCTCATCTCAATATGCGAGCGTCACGTGTGAGCACGATGCCGTACCCGCGGAACTTCTCAGCCGGGTGACTGCCGCGCTTGTGGCGACCCCCGACCTGCGGGAGGAGCGTGTCGCGGAGGCTCGGGAGCGCTGCGGCGCCGACCTGCCCGACTCGGAAGACATCGCATCCAAGCTCATCGGGCGTCTCATCTCCGACGCCGTGCGATAGGCCGTCCGTCCACACCGCGGCGCCTCCGTTTGATACCATCGTGCACGGCGGATGTCGCGTCCGCCGCGGACCGTCGGTCCGCTGTCAATGCTGACATCCGAGAGGCGGTAGCGTGGCGTATACGAGGGAACGTCTCGGGGAGGTGCTCGTCCGCGCCGGGGCGATCAGCGAGGAGCAGCTCCTGGGAGCCCTCGACACGCAGCATGCCGAGGGCGGCAAGATCGGACAGGTGCTCGTCCGAACCGGCATCATCGATGAGGACGGTATCGCTCGGGCGCTTGCCGACCAGAAGTCGCTCGAGTTCGTGAGCCTCACCAGTTTTCCGATCTCACGCGAGGCCGCATCGCAGATCCCCGAGCGTCTGGCGCGCCGCTCTCTAATCATCCCGATCGACTATCGTGACGACTCGATCGTGCTCGCTATGGCTGATCCCCTCGATGTCGAAGCGATCGACGACGTGCACCTGCGGTCAGGGCTGCCGGTGATCCCGGTCGTGTCCACGCCGGCCCAGATCCTGTATGCCATCGAGAAGTTCATCACCGCGGCCGACGCGTTCGAGGGTCTCCAGATCGATCTCGCTGAGCGCGAAGACGAAGGTGTCGTGTTGGTGGGTGACGAGGACGTACCCATCGTTCGGCTCGTGAACCAGATGATCCGAGAAGCCGTGATCGATGAGGCGAGCGACATCCACATCGAGCCTGGCGCGCGCTCGGTTCGGGTGCGCTTCCGTGTTGACGGCGTGCTTCAGGAGGTCATGCACCTGCCGACGAGCGCGAGGCCCGGTCTCATCAGCCGTCTCAAGGTGATGGCCGAGATGGACATCGCCGAGCGCCGTCGTCCGCAGGACGGCCGGATCGGCCTCGTGGTGAACGATCGCGCTGTGGACATGCGCGTTGCGACACTGCCCACGCCGTACGGCGAGAACATCGTGATCCGCATCCTCAACCACGAGGCGCAGCAGCAGACGCTCGCCGACCTCGGAATGGACGATGCGCACCGGCAGATGATGGAGCGGTTCCTGTCACGCTCGTACGGGGAGATCCTGGTCTCCGGTCCAACGGGGTCGGGGAAGTCGACGACACTCTACGCGGCGCTGTTGCACCTGAACCAACCTACCCGGAAGATCATCACCATCGAGGATCCCATCGAGTTCCAGGTGCCGGGCGTGACGCAGATGGCGGTGAACCCGGCGATCGGGCTCTCGTTCGCGCACCTGCTCCGCACCGTGCTTCGATCAGACCCGGACATCGTGATGGTCGGCGAGATCCGGGATCCCGAGACAGCCCAGATCGCCACGCGCGCGGCGCTTACCGGACACCTCGTGCTGTCGTCCATCCACACCAACGACGCCCCGTCGGCGCTCACCCGGCTTTCGGACATGGAGGTCGCGCCCTTCATCGCCTCGAGCGCCCTGATCGGGGTGGTGGCGCAGCGTCTCGTGCGGCGCCTGTGTCCCTCGTGCAAGGTGAAGACCCGGTTGACCAAGGCGCAGATTGCCGATCGTGGTTTCCGGGCCGAGGAGGTTGCGGGAATGACCTTCTATGGACCCGGCGAGAAGGGGTGCGACGACTGCCACGGCACCGGGTTCCGCGGCCGCACCGGCGTGTTCGAAGTCATGGCGATGGACGACGAGCTTGAGCGGCTCTTCCTTGCCGAGTCGCCGTCGGAGGCCATCCGTGCCGCTGCGCTCTCGGCGGGAATGAAGACACTGAGACAGGACGCGCTCGAGAAAGTGGCCGCAGGTGTGACCAGCCTGGACGAGGTCGCGCGCGTCGTCATGTGACCTGCTGAAGGAGGTTGCGGTGAGCGCATCTGAGCGTGAGCCGAGGGCCATCGTTCTGGTGCTCGACAGCGTGGGGGCGGGGGCGCTTCCCGATGCAGCCGACTACGGCGATGAGGGGTCGAACACGCTCGGCAACACCTCTCGCGCGGTGGGAGGGCTCTCGATGCCGGTGATGGGCGCGATGGGGCTCGGGAACATCACACCGGTGGAGGGCGTGCCGCCCACGGAGACGCCGGTGGCGTCGTGGGGCAAGAACGCGGAGCGCTCAGCAGGCAAGGACACCACGACGGGGCACTGGGAGATGATGGGCCTCGTGCTCGAGCGGCCATTCCCCACGTATCCGGACGGCTTCCCGGACGACGTGATCGCCGAGTTCTGCCGGCTGACCGGGCACGATGGGGTGCTCGGCAACTCGGTGGCGAGCGGCACGGTGATCATCAACGAGCTTGGTGACGAGCATGTGCGGACCGGGCTGCCGATCGTGTACACCTCGGCTGACTCGGTCTTCCAGATCGCCGCGCACGAGGAAGCGTACGGTCTGGAGAGGCTCTACGAGGTCTCGGAGATCGCGCGGGCGATGCTCACCGGCGAACACTGCGTAGGCCGGGTGATCGCGCGCCCGTTCGTGGGGCCTGATGAGACCGGAAGATACGTGCGCACCCACCGGCGACGCGACTTCGCGGTCAAGCCCTCAGAGCCGACGGTGCTCGATCTGCTTCAGGACGCAGGCGTGCCGGTGTTCGGCGTCGGGAAGATCGGTGACATCTTCGCGTGGCAAGGAATCACGTCGTCGCCGCACGTGACCGACAACATGAACGGCTTCGACCACCTGGTGCAAGAGGTCTCGCGGCCCGAGTCCGGGTTCGTCTTCTGCAACCTCGTGGACTTCGACATGCTGTGGGGCCACCGCAACGACTTCCGCGCGTACGCCGACGGCCTCGAGGCGGTCGATCGTCGCATGCCCGAGCTGCTCGATGCGATGGTGGGGGGCGACCTGCTCATCATCACCGCCGACCACGGCTGCGATCCCACCACGTCGTCGACGGATCACAGCCGTGAGTACACACCGCTGATCGCCAAGATGAAGGGCGTGGACGCGGGCGTGGACCTTGGCATTCGCGCGACGTTCGGCGACATCGGCGAGACGGTGCTCGACTTCTACGGCCTCAGAGACCGTTGTGGCCGCGGGACGTCGTTCCTCGAGGAGGTGCGGGGCGCATGAGGTCCATCGAGGAGCTCATCGAAGTCAAGCGTGACGGCGGCAGGCACACAGCGGAGGAGCTCACGCAGATCGTGAGCGCGTTCGTCAGCGGCGAGATGGCCGACTACCAGATGGCGGCGTGGCTGATGGCCGCGTTCATCCGCGGGATGGACAGCTCCGAGACCGCGGCACTCACCGAAGCGATGGCGCGTTCGGGCCGCATGGTCGACCTCGCGAGCATCCCGGGTGTCAAGGTCGACAAGCACTCCACCGGCGGGGTGGGGGACACCACCACGCTCATCCTCGCGCCGCTGGTGGCGAGTTGCGGGGTGCCGGTCGCCAAGATGAGCGGGCGCGGCCTTGGCTTCACCGGCGGTACGCTCGATAAGCTCGAATCGATCCCCGGCTTCAGCGTGACGCTCGAGCCGGCGGCGTTCCTCGCGCAGGTCCGGGACATCGGTATCGCGGTCATCGGGCAGAGTCCGGATGTGGACCCGGCCGACAAGAAGATGTACGCGCTCCGCGACGTCACGGCCACGGTGCCGTCGATGCCGCTGATCGTGGGGTCCATCATCAGCAAGAAGGTCGCGGGTGGCGCCGATGCAATCGTGCTCGACGTGAAGGTGGGCTCGGGTGCGTTCATGAAGACCGAGGCCGACGCGCGGGCGCTTGCCGCCGAACTGGTGCGGGTCGGCGAGCTGCTCGGACGCAGGATCGTTGCGGTGCTGACCGACATGGACCAACCGCTCGGCCGGGCCGTGGGAAACGCGCTCGAGGTCCGCGAAGCCATCGCCACCCTCGGTGGCGTGGGGCCAGCCGACCTCACCGAGCTCTGCCTGGTGCTCGGGGGCAAGATGCTCGTCCTCGGCGGTGTTGCCGACGACGAACGGTCGGCCCGGGAACTCCTACTCGACTCGATCGCGTCGGGGCGCGCGCTCGACACGTTCCGAGCGTGGGTCGCCGCACAGGGCGGGGATCCCGCCGTTGCCGACGATCTGGAGCTGCTGCCGCTCGGCAGGCACACGCGCGTGGTGCGCGCGCAGCGTGACGGCTGGATCTCGGGCTTCGATGCCGAGGGCGTGGGGCGCGCGGCCATGGTGCTCGGTGCGGGGCGCGCGCGCAGGGAGGACGCCATCGACGCGGGGGCCGGCCTCGAGATCGAGGTGAAGATCGGGGACCGGGTGGCGGCGGGCGACCCTCTCGGGACGCTCTATAGCTCGGATGCGGCGCTCCTCGATGAGGGCGAGACGCGTCTCAGGGACGCCGTACGCATCGGTGACGAGGAGCCTGAAATCCCGCCGCTCTTCCACGAGGTCTGAGGGTCGTGACGCGCCGCCACTCACGCCGGACCGACCGCGTGACGGCGGTGGTCGTCGGCCACGCGAACCCGGACTTCGACGCGTACGCTGCGATGGTGGCGGGCACCAAACTCTACGACGACGCGCTTGCGGTGTTCCTCGGATCGCAGAACGCGAACGTCCGCGAGTTCCACAACCTGCACGAGGACTTTGTCGACTTCGCCGAGCTCAAGACACTCGACCTCGACGCGATAGAGCGCGTCATCATGGTGGACACGCGCGACCCGGGACGCATCGGTGAGCTTGGCGGGGTGGTGGAGCGCCCTGGCGTGGAGGTGATCGTCTACGACCACCACCCGCGGCAGGAGGGCGATATCGAGGCCGCGCAGGACCACTCGATGAGCGTCGGTGCTACCACGTCCATCCTCGTCCACGAGATCCGCGACCGCGGCATCCCTGTGACGCCGCTCGAGGCGACCGTCATGCTCCTCGGCATCCACGAGGACACGGGATCGCTCACGTATCCCGGCACGACCGCGTACGATGCCGAGGCGGTGAGCTTCCTCATGA
>JAFGAG010000066.1 GCA_016933785.1 Coriobacteriia bacterium
AAGATGGAGCCGTCGTGTAAGGTCAGCTGCTGCGTGACCTCGGCCAGCAAAACTGGGGTGTGCCGGTATTCCATTCTCAAAGACCTAAAGGATGCCGAGCTCGGCGAGTTCGCGCGTCACGTCCTCGATACGACCCTCGGTCTCGCTGTTGTACGCGGCCCACGCGGCCGCATCCCAGATCTCCACTCGGTCGCCGTTGCCGATGACCGCGACATCGCGGTCCAGATGCGCGTACTCGCGCAGGACCGCAGGTATGCTGATGCGGCCCGCACTGTCGAACTCGACCGGTGACGCGCCAGCCGCGAAGAACCTGCGGACGCCACGGAACCTGGGATCGAAATCGCCCCGGTCGGTGAGCTGTTTGAGGAACTGCTCGTGCTCGGCGGGCGCGTACACGTAGAGACACTGGTCGAGTCCCTTGGCCACGACGATCGTCCCCGCCATCGCGCCCCGGAACTTCGCGGGCAACGACAGGCGCCCCTTGGCGTCCAGCGTGTGCTGGTACTCGCCGAGAAACATCCCGTCCCTCCCCACTTCCGAGTACATCGCGCCCCCTCGGGACGCCGCTATGTGCTCAATGTATGCCACCGTGTCCCACTTTGCAACACTTTTTGGGCATTTGCTCCACCTGCATGCCCCACTCCGCCACTCGATCCCGCCGCTTCGCGCGAACCGAGCCCGGGAACGATACGTCTTAGTGGGGACAGACAGGCAGGATTCGGACCCTGACAGTGGAAAACCAGGAGGGACAGGCCCGATACGCTGTGTTGCCCCCCAGCGGGGGCAGCGCTAGAATCGGTGCAACACGCAGGTGCGATGGAGGTGAACAGCCCCTATGTATGGATGGTTCCTGCTCGGCCACAACGTTCCCGGCACCTACTACAACGTGCTCATGGTCTCGTTCATTCTGGTGTGCGCGGTCGCGATCGGTTTCCTTGCCTACGCCGCGAAGCAGATGAAGAAGAACGCGGAGGCCTCGGAGAAGATCGAGTCCAAGTAGTCTGCACCACCCACTGTTCTCATCCGGACGCCCTGGAGCCTGTCGTCGGCAGGTGAAAGGGCGTTCGCGTTACCCAGGCACAGATGCAGACGAGAGGAGTACCGCGATGTCAACGATCCCCCGCTCATACCGCACGACCCTCGTACTACTCGCACTCACGGTAGCCGCGGCCGCCATGGTTGGATGCTCGGCGGCCAGCGAGTCTGCGACCGACGTCGCGGCCGAGGAGTACGGCGTCGCGGGAGTGGCGAGCGACCCCACCGCTCCGGCGACGCGCGACGGCGTCGCCGATGAGGCAGCCGGTCCCGACTCGGTCGAGAGCAAGCAGGCTCCCGACGCGGACCGCATGGTCATCAGGAACAAGACACTGCGTCTCGAGGTGGAGAGCACGCCCGACGCGGTGGAGCGGATCCGAGCGCTCGTGAAGACACACGACGGGACCATCCAGGACCTTCAGGTGGCGACGGATACCGACGAATGGCTGTACCGGTACGATGAGTACGGCTATGCGACCGGTGACGGCGCAGCCCTCCGTGGCTGGGTCACCGTACGCGTACCGGCAGCATCATTTGAGGCGTTCGTCGATGAGGCGATCGCGCTCGGCACGTTGCGCTTCCAGGCCGAGGATTCCGAGGATGTCACCCAGCAGCACGTGGACCTGACCGCCCGGCTCGCGAACCTTCGTGCCGAAGAGGAGCGCCTCCGGACCTTCTTCGACGCCGCTAAGGACGTCGAGGACATGCTCGCCATCGAGACGGAGCTCAACCGCGTCCGCCAGGAGATCGAAAGCCTGGACGCTCAGGTAACGTACCTCGAACGACAGGCGGCGATGGCGACCATAACCATCGAGCTCACCGAGCCTCGCCCCGTGGTCCGTCCGGCCGGTGACGACTGGGGCTTCCGCGACGCGATCACCAGCGGATTCCGCGGAGCCGCCGACGTGGTGACCTTCCTCATCGCTGCTGTGATCGGCACCGCGCCGTTGTGGATCCTCGCCATCATCGCGCTGGTGATCGTGCGTGCGGTACTGCGGTCGCGCACCAAGAAGCAGATGGCCGCCGCCGCTCGGGCCGCGCAGCAAGCCGCGCCACAGGCGCCCGACGCCTCAGCCGACGCGCAGCTCTGAGGGCGCATGAGCAGCCGCCCTCGGATACCACTTTGGGCGGCGGTCGCAATCACGGCCGCCGCCTATGCGGTACGTTCAGCCTCCCGGGGATCACTCGCGCTGGATATGCCGACCGACGCCATCGTGCTCGGCGCCCTGCTCGGAACCCTAGCCTTGAGCGCGCTCGCGGGAACGGCCACGCAGCACAGACGCGATGAGCTGGCCGACCAGATGGACAAGCGACACGGCCGCACAGGCCGCGAGAGGGAGTGCGACGAGGTCGGTGCCGATGCTAAGCCCCTCGGTGCCGGGCGCACCCGATCCGCCGACGACGGTCAGCCAGCCTCCGAGCGCGATGCCAGCGGCCACGCCCACTCCCCAGGAGCAAGCCCAGCCGAACGCGGGGCCGATACGAAACGGTCGACCGTCCCGCGCCACCAACATCGGTCCTAGCCCTTCTCGTATGGCACGCCCACCTGCGCGGGACCGACCGCCCGGCCGATAACCCCCGCGAGCACGACGACCGTCACCACGTACGGCACCATCAGGAAGAACTCGGGGGGCAGGTCGATCACATCACGGAACGGCTGAAGCTTGATCTGGAGTGCATCCGCGAAGCCGAACAGCAGCGATGCGAGGTACGACCCTATCGGCGTCCAGCGACCGAAGATGTTCGCGGCAAGCGCGATATACCCTCGACCGTTGGTGAAGCCCTCCTGGAAGACGCCCACCTGTTCGATGCTCAGATTCGCCCCGGCAAGACCACCGAGTGCACCACTCATGAGAACGGCTACCCAGCGCCCGCGCGCGACACTCACACCGGCAGTGTCCACAGCCCTCGGGTGTTCGCCGAGCGCACGAAGACGTAGTCCCCACCGGGTGTGATACAGCGCCCACTGCGCCCCGATAGCGATGATGATCGCGAGGTAGACGATCGGCGTGTGCGACAGAAACACCCCATTGATCCACCGCCAGACTTCTCCGAGGAAGCCCTCTCCCATCGCCCCTATCCGGAAGACCGGCTGCAGCGTAGGGATGGGCTGCGTGGTGCCAGGATGCCCGTACCACAGCTCCATGAGGAACCCCGTGAGACCGAGGGCGAGCAGGTTGATCGCCGTACCCGACACCACCTGGTCGGTGCGCAGGTTGACGGATGCCACAGCATGCACGGCCGAGATCGCCACGCCGGCGAGGACCGCCACGATGACACCGAGCCAGGGGCTTCCGGTCGCAAGGACCGTAGCGGTTCCGAAGAAGGCGCCGATCAGCATGATGCCCTCGAGTGCGATGTTCACGATACCCGAACGTTCACAGATCGTTCCACCGATCGCGGCAAGCGCGAGCGGGGTGGCGATCCGAAGTGCCGCAGCGAACAGATCTGGCGTGATGACGTCACTCAGCACCGCTGGTCGCCTCCTTCTGACGCTTGCGGATGAACCAGTTGACGATACCCTCGGCTGCCACGAAGAAGATGACGAGCGCCTGGATGATCAGGATGATCTTCTGCGAGACGCCGGCTTCCAGCTGCATCGTCCCGCTGCCCGCCGAGAGCGCGCCGAACAGCAGGGCCGCTGCGATGATGCCGATCGGGTGGTTCTTCGCGAGCAGCGCCACGGCGATGCCGGTGAATCCGACGCCAGCGGAGAATTGGTCGAATATCCGATGGTGGAGTCCCATGACCTCCACGGCTCCGGCAAGACCCGCCAGTGCACCCGAGATACACAGAGCCTTGACCGTGGTCCACTGGACCGAGATGCCCGCCGTCTCGGCGGCCCATGGACTCAGGCCCACCGCACGGTTCTCGTAGCCAAGGGTCGTGTACCGCAGGACCAGCCAGACCCCCACCGCGGCGATGATGGCGATGAACACTCCGAGGTGGGCGCGTCCCAGACCAAAGAACGGCAGCGCCTCGAGAGTGGTCGCGGAGAAGAGCGACTGGATGCGTGGAATCTGCGCGTTGGCGGACAGATTGACCGTCTGTGGGATCTGTCCCGGCGCTTTGAGTGGACCGGCCGTGAGCCAGGACACCACGTAGCGCGCGATGTGCGAGAACATCATCGTGGTGATGACCTCGTGAGCCCCGATCCGCGCCTTCAGGATCGCAGGCACGAACGCCCATGCGGCACCTGCGAGCGCGCCGACCAGGAGCAGGGTCGGAATCGTGATCAGCGGCGTCAAACCGGCCAGCTCCACGCCCAGCCAGGCAGCGAGAAGCCCGCCCATCATGAGCTGACCCTCGGCACCGATGTTGAACAGCCCTGCCCTGAAGCCATAACCGACGGCCAGACCGGCGAGGATGAGCGGCGTTGAGCGCAAGATCGTCTCACCGATCTGCCGTGGTCCGCCGAAAGCACCTTTGAACAGCGCGGCGAACGCCTCGACCGGGTCGTATCCTGAGATCCAGATGATGAGTGAGCCTACGCCGATCGCCAGCACCGTGGACATGATCGGTGTGCCGACCTTCTGCACGACCGACATCCACGCCCGCGCGGGAACGACATCCCTCGAACCGCTCACGCGCCCACCTCCGATCCGGTCGGCGAAACGTCAGCGCCATCATCGAGTTTCGTGCCGCCGCCACCGGTCATGTAGTACCCGAGGGTCTCGGCGTCAGCTTCCTCCGCGACGAACTCCTTCACGATGCGACCCTCGTACATGACGAGCACTCGGTCGGCCAGAGACAGGACCTCTTCGAGTTCCAGGCTGATGAGGAGTACGGCCTTGCCCGCCGATCGCTCGCCGAGTATCTGCCGGTGGACGAACTCGATGGCGCCCACGTCGAGGCCACGCGTCGGCTGCGCCGCAACGAGGAGCTCCGGGTTGCGGCCGATCTCGCGCGCGACAACCACCTTCTGCTGGTTCCCGCCGGATAGGCTCGATGCCAGGACCTTCTCGGAGGGGGTCCGAATGTCGTAGTCCTCGATCCGCTTCTTTGCCATCGCGGTGATCTCTCGCGGATGCATCACGCCGCGCGTCGCGTAGGGCTTCAGCCGGTGATCACCAAGCACGAGGTTCTCGGCGAGGTTGAACGGCAGGACAAGGCCACGCCGGTGCCTGTCCTCTGGGATGTGCGACACGCCGACCTCGATCGAGGAGCGAGCGCTCGCATGGGTGATATCGGTGCCTTTGAGACTGATACTCCCGGACTGAGGGGACCGCAGACCCACCAGAGCCTCCACGAGTTCGGTCTGTCCGTTCCCGCTCACACCGGCGATGGCAACGATCTCGCCGCCACACACCGTGAAGGAGACGCCCGCGACGGCATCCAGCTCCTGATCGCTCTTGACTGCGAGGTCCCGGATCTCGAGCACCACGTCGCCGCACTGAGATGGCTCCTTGTCGATGCGCAGCACCACATCCCGGCCCACCATCAGCCGCGCCAGACCGATCTCATCGGTCTCGGACGGGCGCACCTCACCCACCACGGAGCCATCACGCATGACCACGATGCGGTCCGCAACGGCCATGACCTCCTCGAGCTTGTGCGTGATGAAGACGACCGACAACCCTTCGTCCACCAGCGAACGCACCACCGCGAAGAGTTCGCGCACCTCCTGCGGTGTGAGTACCGCCGTCGGTTCGTCGAGGATGAGGACCCGGGCACCTTGATACAGTGCCTTGAGGATCTCCACCCGTTGCTGGAGTCCGACCTCCAGTTCGCTGATCTTCGCGTCGGGGTCGACACGCAGGCCGTATCGCTCGGAGATCTCCGCGACCCGTTCCCGCGCGGCTTTCATATCGATGATGCCAAGACGGCCAGGCTCACGACCCAGTACGATGTTCTCGGTCACTGTAAGGGGTTCGACCAACATGAAGTGCTGATGGACCATGCCGATGCCAAGGTCGATCGCCTGCCTGGAGGATCGGATCTTAACAGGCTGGCCATCGACCAGGATCTCACCTTGGTCGGCGGACAGCAGGCCGTACACGATATTCATCAGCGTGGACTTGCCGGCTCCGTTCTCGCCGAGCAGGGCCACGATCTCCCGCTCCTCCAGCACCAGTGAGACCTTGTCGTTGGCGATGACGCCGGGGAACACCTTTGTGACCTCGCGCAGCTCGAGTACCGGCATCGGCACTCCTCTCGAACGATCGAGCACCTGGCACGCTGGAGGGGCGACCGGCCTTCGCCGACCGCCCCTCAAGTGTAGCGCATCGTACGCAGCAGCAGACATTCACTGCCGGTCTCGGATCAGAGCCTACATCTCCTCTGGAACGACGACCGTACCGTTGATGATGGCGTCCGTGGCCTTCTGGACGGCATCCTTGATGGACTGCGGGACCTTGGACTCGAAGTCGTGGTACGGGGCGAGACCCACGCCACCCTCCTTGAGTCCGAAGACCTGCATCGTTCCGGCTGGGAAGTCGCCATCGACCGCGGCCTTGATGAGGTCGTAGACCACGACGTCGATGTTCTTCATCATCGAGGTCAGCATGACATCACCGGAGTTGGCGATCGTGTTGTACTGGTCGGCGTCGACACCGATGAACAGCGCGCCCTTTTCCTGGCACGCACGTACGGTGCCCTCGCCACAGCCACCAGCGGCAGCGTAGATGACATCCGCGCCCTGGTCGATGAGCGAGAGGCCAAGCTCCTTGCCCTTCGCCACATCGTCCCAGCTACCCGTGTACAGGCCGATGACCTGCACGTCCGGGTTGACCGACTTGGCGCCAGCCTCGAAGCCCGCCTGGAACTTCCTGATGAGCGGGACGTCCATGCCGCCGACGAACCCGATGACGTTCTTGTCGTTCAAACGGTCATCGAACGTGTCCTTGGTCGCAAGACCGGCGACCACACCCGCCAGGTAGCTGCCTTCGTTCTCCATGAAGCCGACACCCACGACGTTAGCCGGGACCGGCTCGAAGAACCCGTCGATGTTGATGAACATCGTGTCCGGGTAGTCCACACACACCTTCGAGACGGTGTCGGTCAGCAGGAAGCCGGTCGCGACAAGCGGGCTGTAGCCAGCCTGCGCCAGCTGCTCGAGGTTGGGCTCGTAGTCGTTGATCGTCGCCGACTCGAGTACCTCGACCTCGACACCCAGCTCAGACTCGGCCTGCTCGAAGCCCCGCCACGTCAGGTCGTTGAACGACTTGTCGCCCAGGCCGGCCGTATCGGTGATCATGGCCGTCTTCAGTGCTGGCTCTTCGACGACGGGCTCCTCCTCCGCGACGGGCTCCTCCTCCGCGACGGGCTCCTCCTCGGCCGCACATCCAGGCACGAATGCCACAACGAGCATCAGTGCCAGGACCAGGGCCAGGATCCTACTTGTTTTCCCGTTCACTCTGCGATCCGCCTCCTCATACAGGACTGAACACACCGTATTCATTCTACCCTCAGCGCAAGCCGTCTACCATGCCTGGGTGACTGATTTGTGAACGACTGTGAACGTCCGCGCGGTCCCGGGGCCCCGGAGGCGGGAAGGCGGGATACGGATGCCGCGCGCGTACGGCGCGGCCTGGTGTGCCTGAGCGGTGGTCTACCGGAGTCGGGCGCGGGGGTGCGTGGTCAGATACTCCTCGCGCACGTGTGTGCGGTCCACATGCGTGTAGACCTGCGTCGTGGAGATATCGGCATGGCCGAGCATCTCCTGCAGCGCGCGGAGTTCAGCGCCCCCTTGGAGCATGTGCGTCGCGAAGGAATGCCGCAACGTGTGCGGGTGCAGCTGCAGGCCGACTCTCGCGCCGTAGTCTCGCACGATCCCGAAAACGGCCTGTCGGGTGAGTCGACCACCGCGGACATTCAAGAAGAGCGCGTCGGGGTCCTGCCTCCTACTGACCTTCTTCGCCCGAAGGAAGGGGCGACCGTGCGTGAGGTACTCCTGCACAGCCGCGACCGCCTGCCCGGCGATCGGAACGAGTCGTTCCTTGCTGCCCTTGCCGAAGACGCGTACGAAGCCGCCCTCGAGGTCGATGTCCGTCAGACCCAGACCGGTGAGCTCACTCACCCGCAGCCCACAGCCATAGAGGGTCTCGAGGACAGCCTTGTCCCGGTACCCCACGGGGCCATCCGGGAACGGCTGAGACAACAACTTCATCGCATCATCGACCGAGATCACGTCAGGAAGCCGGGTGGGGACCTTGGGCAGCGTCACGTCGACCGTCGGGTGGACATCGGTCAGGCCCTCACGGATAAGGTACGCGTGGAAACTCTTCACAGCTGCGATCTTGCGCTCCACCGTGCTCGCCGCCATGCCCTTCGACTGCAGGAGAGACATGAACGCGATGACGTCGTCGCGCGTGGCCGTCAGCGGCGAGACCGAACGCTCATCAAGATGCGCGGTATATGCAGTGAGGTCGCCACGGTATGCACTGATCGTATGGGCAGATGCGCCACGTTCGACCGCAAGATATCCCAGGAAATCATCGAGGAGTGTCGTATCCATGGGCGCACAATACCATACTTTCGGAGTGGACGGCCGCCAAAGAGCGATGAGCGGCGTACGTAAACCTCTACCCTCATCATACCCGTGTGACATGCGTCACAACATACGGCGCACCGACTTTTCCGGCTATGAGACCCGGTTCACTCGCCGGCCGCCACTCTTCCGGCCGCCGCCGCCGCAAGGAAGTATGCTGGGTCCGCGGCGAAATCGCGACCCATCGTGCGCACATCGATGCCGCGCATATCCGGGAGCGCCTGACCGGGAACGTCGACCCTCGTGTGCCGTGCCCAGAGTCCTGCCGATTCGAGCGCCCCGTCCACCCGCTCCGCCATCAGGGGCGCAAGCTCCGGAACAGGAATGACGGCAGGCGCGAGCGCGACAGAGCCCAGCGCGGTGACGGTCTGGTGGCTCACGGGCACATGCCGCGGACGCTCATCGGCGAACGAGATCCGTAGCGCGGCGATCGGCACGCCGCCCAGCGAACCGGCGGCGTTGACGGCCTGGCCCTGGGCTATGCCGCTGTGCCCGTACGGTGTCGATGTGCCGGGTATGCCGGGGCCGATCGCCACGATCGCCACATCCGCACGAACCACGTGACGGGCCGCAAGCAGGCCGGAGTACACGTTGACGGCTTCGAACCCTCCGCCGAAGGACTGGCCGCACGTGATCGTCTCGTCGATCAGTCCGGCGCCGAGCATACGCGGCACGAGACGTGACAGCGCCAGGGGAAGTGCCGACTCGTCGGTCATCACGTAGGCGACCCGGGCCTGCGGGGCACGCTCCTTGATCGCCGCAGCGACGATGGGCACCTGGCTGTGCAGACCGCAACACACCACCGGAAGACCGTCGAGGGAGCGAGCCGCCACCATCACGTCGTGATGTGGACTGATCGGTTCCTCGACGGCGGTCACATCGCGCTGCAGGGGCGTGTACCGCAGTTTCATGATGTGACCGGGCACAGGATCGTCGACCATGACGCCCTCTCCCGCGCGGGCGACGACGAAGTGCTCGCCACCCGTGCCCAGGCCGAGATCGACCGCGGTGGTGTTGCAGAGCACCCGTTCGCCCTGCATGCATGCCCCGGCAAGCGGTGGAAACGAGACCGCGCGGTGCCGCTCCGATGCTCCGTCAACGAGCACCGTGAGGCGCTCGACCGATGCGCTCGTCTCGTCGACGCTCGTGACGGTACCCCACACGAGCCGCATCGCGCTAGAGTCCCGGTGCAGTCGCGAGAGCGACAAGAAGGTCGGCAAGCCGCTCGAGCTCGACGACCTCGAGCGTCTCGTCGGTCGAGTGCACGCTCGTCATCCCGGTGCCCAGCACGAGCGTCGGGATGCCGTGCGTGGCGAACACGTTCGCATCGCTCCCCCCGCCGGTGGTGTATGTGTGCGCGGCGACACCGATCGCCTCGCATGCCCGCATCACCGATCGAACCTCCGAAGAGTCGACCGGGACGGTGAAACCGTTGTACGCATGGTCCCACTCCGTCATGACCGTACCGCCCGCAGCCGCTGCTGCGTCGCGCATCGCGGTATCCAACGAGTCCCGCACCGCTTCGGCACGTAGTGGGTCGAGTGAGCGGCATTCACCGGTGACCCTGCACGAAGGCGCCACCACGTTCGTAGCGCTTCCTCCAGCGATCGAGCCGATGTTCGCGGTCGTATGGTCGTCAAGCCTGCCGAGCTTCATGCGACCGATTGCGTCAGCAGCCATGGCGATGGCCGATATGCCTTTCTCTGGTTCCACGCCCGCGTGCGCGGCGCGACCGCCGAAGGTCGCCTCGAACGTGTAATGGCTCGGGGCCCCGACCACGATGCCGCCCACCGGACCGTCCGCGTCGAGCACGAGACAGAGGGAAGATGCTGCATCCTCCGGCGCCAATGCCTTCGCACCGAGCAGTCCCTCCTCCTCGGAGACGGTGAGAAGCAGCTTCAGCGGGCGGTGCGCCTCACCATTCTCGGTGAGACGGCGGACGGCCTCGATGATCGCCGCGAGCCCGACCTTGTCGTCCCCGCCGAGAATCGTATCCCCGGCACTGCGGACGAGGCCACCGGTGACCACGGGCTCCACGCCCTCGCACGGCTGCACACAGTCCATGTGGGCAGAGAACGCGAGCACGCCACCCTCGAGGGACCCGGATAGCACCGCGATCAGATTCCCGGTGTCCGCACCCGTGAGCGCACGCGTGTCGTCGAAGCGGACCTCGCAGCCAGCCTCACGCAGCGCCTCAGCCACGTAGGCGGCAACCCTGGACTCCTGCCCTGTCGGGCTCGAGATCCGGACGAGATCCAGGAAGGTGTCGAGGACCCTCTCCATCATCGCGCCTCACGAGCGGCCCGGTACGCGACGGCGGCACCGATGAAGTCCCTGAACAACGGCGCAGGTCGCGTCGGGCGGCTCTTGAACTCGGGGTGGCCCTGCATGCCGACGAACCACGGGTGACCGGGGATCTCGACCATCTCGACGAGCTTGTCGTCCGGAGAGAGACCCGAGATCGACAGGCCTGCGTCCACAAGTTGCTGCCGGTATGCGTTGTTCACCTCGTAACGGTGCCGGTGCCGCTCGTAGATGACCGCCTCACCGTAGGCCTCGAAGCCCTTGGTCCCGGGGATCACCTTGCACGGGTACGCGCCGAGCCGCATCGTCCCGCCCAGGTCGTGCACATCGTGCTGCTCCCGCATCAGGTCGATGACCGGGTGTGGCGTCACGGGGTCGAACTCCCCGGAGTTGGCGTCCTCGAGCCCGGCCACGTGCCGGGCATACTCCACCACCGCGACCTGCATGCCGAGGCAGATGCCGAGATAGGGCACCTCACGCTCGCGCGCCCAGCGCGCCGCCCGCACCTTACCCTCGATGCCCCGTACTCCGAACCCACCAGGAACGAGGATGCCATCGAAGTCAGCCAGACGACTCTCCACCTCGTCGGGCGAGAGGCTCTCGGCGTCGAGCCAGTGCACGTTCACCTTGTGGCTGTGGACGATGCCCGCATGCTCGAGCGCTTCGTTCACGGAGAGATACGCGTCCGGGAGCGCGACGTACTTGCCCACAAGCGCGATATCTACCGCTTCGCCGAGCGAGCGCCGATGGTCGACGAAGTCGCGCCACCCGGCGATCTCCAGTTCGCCCGCTTCCATTTCGAGACGCTCGAGGACCATCACGTCGAGGTCCTGTTCGTGTAGCGTGATCGGAACCTCGTAGATTGACGGCGCGTCCTCACACGAGACGACCGCCTTAGGGTCGACGTCGCAGAAGAGCGCGATCTTGCGCCTGATGCCCGCGTCGATCGGGCGGTCAGATCGGCATACGATGAAGTCAGGCTGGATACCGATGCTTCGGAGCTCCTTGACCGAGTGCTGCGTAGGCTTTGTCTTGAGCTCGCCAGACGCGGCGATATACGGCACCAGGCTGACGTGGATGTAGCACACGTTCTCCCTGCCGACATCCTTACGCAGTTGACGGATCGCTTCGAGGAACGGCAGTGACTCGATGTCGCCCACGGTGCCGCCCACCTCAGTGATCACCACGTCGGCCTGGGTCTGCTCCGCCAGACGCATCACCCGGCCTTTGATCTCATTGGTGATGTGCGGGATCACCTGCACGGTCCCACCGAGGAAGTCACCCTTGCGCTCCTTGGTGAGGACCGCCTGGTAGATCGACCCGGCGGTGACACTGCAGTCGCGGGTGAGTGACTCATCGATGAAGCGCTCGTAGTGACCGAGATCGAGGTCGGTCTCTCCGCCATCATCGGTCACGAAGACCTCGCCGTGCTGGAAGGGACTCATCGTACCGGGGTCGACGTTCAGATAGGGATCGAGCTTCTGGATCGTCACTTTCAGCCCACGGCCTTTGAGTAGACGGCCGAGTGACGCTGCCGTGATGCCCTTACCGAGTCCAGATACGACGCCTCCGGTCACGAAGATGTGCTTTGTCATACGCGCTGCCCCAGTCCTCTCGCCCGTGAACGTACCAATCCTACCCCACCGCTCCGACACCCGTGACGCCGTTCATCCGGTGTCATCTCCGATCTCACGTCCGGCATCACCGGTCTGCGGATCGTCCGGGAGCCTCCCGAGCATGTCGAGAGCCCGCAGCGGCGCGATACGCTCGATGGCGGCACTGAACGATACGCGCTCGGACAGCAGGTTGAGCGCGAGGAGTGCGACGGCGACACCGGCGAGCCACGCCGTCGGCAGCGATGCGGCGAGCAAATAGCCCACGATCGCACCCATCGCATTGCTGCCGGCATCACCGAGCATACCCTGCTCTCCGAGGTCGAAGCGCCACACAGCGGCCACGGGGCCGAGCAGGACCACCAGCATGCACAGCGCCGCCACCGTCGTGTCCGCATCTCCCCACGGCACGACCGCCATCTCGGCGAGCGATGCCGCGTACGCGGCGAACGCACGCGACGCATCGATGACGAACAGCGGAGCCGCGATCACGGCAAGCATCGTGTAGGTCTTGAGCGCGCGCCCCGGTCGGAGGTCCATGAGGTTGAGCAGGTTGGCGCTGAGGGCGATGGTGAGGGTCGCCAGCACCCAGACCCCCAGCGTCTCGAGCGTGCCGGATGACGGATCGCTCCGCCCATCGGCGATGTGCCACGCATAGACCGCTGCCACTGCGCCGATGCCGAGCAGCTTCAGGCCACCGGTGGTGAGCCTCCCGGAGGCCAGTGCCGAGAGGTGCCCCCGGAATCCCTTGTCCCCGGCGGAGCCGAAGGCATCATCCACGAATCCGAGGATGACGGAGACGGCGACGAGCATGAGTGGCACTCCGTAGAGCGGCAGCGTGAGCGGCCCCTCGAAGAGCGCCACCGCGTAACCCGCGGGATCCAGCGCGAGCAGCGAGCCGACCATGTCGAATGCAGTGCTCGCGACCATCAGCGACACGGCCCAGACGATCCACACCAGACCCAGGCCGAGGTAGACATCGCGTCCTCGGTAGTTCGTGGCCGAGAGCCGTGTTCCACGAAGGGAGAGAGCAAGTCCGCGCATGACCGCGGCAGGAACGAGCCACCCGGCGAACACGCAGACCGCGACGGCGGTCCCGTACGCGACTACTGCGCTCATCGGGAATCCTCCGGGGCGACGGGCGGCGAAGAAAGCATCAGGCATAGCAGGCTCGCGGTGATGTACAGCATGACCAGCGCGGGTATGACGATGCCCGAGTCCTCGGTGAAGTAGCCCACGAGACTGCCCCACAGCGCCGCGCTCATCGCGACGGCGAACGCGGGATACGCGTCGAGCGTCTCGGCGAAGGCGCCATGCGGACGCCACCGCATGTAGGCGAGGAAGCCGAGGATGGCGATCATCAGGATCGACCAGTTGGTGGCACGCAGCACCCGCCAGTTCGTCTCGGCCTTGCGCACCACGATCCGCCAGAGCTCGATGAGTCCACCACTGTCGGCGCTCTGCCAAGCACGGCCCAGATGTGTCTGCGCTCCGCTGCCCGCCAGATCGTAGAGTGAGAACGCCGCAACGAACGCCGCGACGATCGCGACGCCGAGCAAGAACCATCCCGGCGTCATACGGCGACCGGTGAGGTAGAGCCACATGATGCCGAAGGCTGCCGTACCCCACGCGATGACGCCGATGTTCGCACCAAGGAACGGGGCAGCGGTGATCACGACGATCGCGAGTCCGGCGAGTGCCGGCCCCCAGGCACGCAACCGACCGGCCCACTGCGCGTCGCGCCCGGCGTCAGCGAGCAACGCGACCCCGGCAAGCGCGGCGCCGACCACGATGCTCGCCCCCTCATTGCCGATGCCGTAGTACCGAGCACCCAGCAGCGGCGAGTAGCTGAACAGGCCGGAGAACGATAACGGCGCACCGAACAGCTGCTCCACCAGTAGGATCGTCGCGGTGCCGAGACCCACGACGGCGAGCGAGATCGCGGATCCCCATCTGCGCTCGATGAGTGACAGAGCGGCCCAGACCACGATCGTCACGGCTGCGAAGAGCAGCGTGACCATCTCGGGCGAGCCGGGATACGGGACAAGCAGGAACATGAGCGTCGCCGACACGGGCATCGAAAGCAGGAACATAATCACGTGGCGAAACACCGTCCCGAGGCGACCTCCCCACGTCGCTTGGGCACGCCTGATGCGGCCAAGCAGGAGCGCACACGCGATCAGCGCGATGACGGTGACCGCGATGTAACCCGTTTGGACCGAGAGCCGCACGGTGTCCACGGCGACCGCCGTCGCATCCATGTCCCGGAGGCGCTCCACCCGACCGGCCAAACCCTCATCGCCATCCATCGTACCGACGGCGTTTCCGCGTACTGAGACCGGCCGATCGAGCCCGAGGATCGTAAGCACCGAGGCCGCCACGTCCAGATCGGTCATGAGGCCCCATCGTTGGGTGGAGGATGATGACACCACTCCCCCATCGAATCCCGGTCCACTGAGGATCACAGGGCCGAACCCGCTCGGCCCTGACGCCGGACGCACCTGCCCGTTGGAGACGAACATGAGGACAGCGCCCGGCGGAAGATCGTCCAGAACGAAGCCAACGATCTCGTCGACCGTCTGCGCCGCCTCGAGCCTATGGCGCTCGGCCACCTGGGGCGCGGCATCAGACGCATAACGGTACGCACGTTCACCATCACCGGTGTCGATCACGATCAGACCGGGGCCCGCCCCGATGGCCATCTGACGGAGCACCTGTCCGTATGTGGTGCGCATCTGCTCCACATCCGTGCGGATACCGTAGGGCGCCTCGACATCGGACTCGATCATGTTCAGTGAGATGTCACCCCGCCGAACGAGGCCATCCGCGTTCATCGCAAGGACCGCAGCCGGTCGGCTCCGGATCGGCTCCCCGGCGCGCACGCCACCGTCGGCGTTGCCGAGAGCCGCCGTCGATCCGCCCGCGTCCTCGATCGTCTGACCCAGCGCACCGGGGATACCCTCGAGTGTCCGGTTATCGTTCGCCCGCAGGATTCGCGGGAGTCCGAGATAGACGATCTGGGCCGAACCGACGGGCACCCCCATCGAACGTCTGAAGACCTCGCCGGCCGTCGCGGACGCGTACGTGGCCGAGGCGCCGAACGGAGCCGCCGCACCGGAGTCGAACGCGGCGGGAGCACCGGCCGACATGGTGAGCGCGATGTGCGTGGGTGTGAGTTCCGAGGCGTAGCGCGCACTGCTTCGGATGTTCATGTTACCCACCGCGCCCGAATCCGCCATGGCCGCCGTGCGCGGCATCTCACCACTCGTGATGTCATCCCAGGTGAGGTATGGCGCAAGCACCATCACGACGGTGCGCACATCGGGCTCCGCAGCCACCGCGGGGACCGATGATACGAGGAGGGTCGCGAGGAGGACCGCGATAAACACGCGTCCTGTTAGTCTCATGGCGTCTCCTCGGCGATGGTCTTGGGCATGGCGAAGCGGGTGTGCGCGAGCAGGGGGACGTGAGCGAATCGAACCGTAGGCCGACCCGGTTCTGAGTGCCCTTCGCCCAGTATACCGAAACGTGACACCGGTACGGTAACGCCCTGTCGTCGGCTACACTTGGCCGAGACCGGACACGCACGAGGAGGACACGATCGCCCAACCATCGATAGCGCGCTCGACCGCGTTGATGTCCGCATCGACGCTCGTGTCGCGCCTCACCGGCTTCGTGCGCACCTGGGCGATGGCGTTCGCACTCGGCCTCACCGCGATCGCGGACTCCTACGATATCGCCAACAACCTCCCCAACATGGTGTTCGAGCTGCTCGCGGGCGGTGTGCTCTCGAGCGTCTTCATCCCGCTGTTCATGGAGCGGATGCAGAAGGACGGCGAGGAAGACGCCTGGCGCTTCGCGAGTTACGTCCTCAACATCATCGTGCTCGTGCTCGGTGCCGTAGCGCTCGTGGCCACGATCTGGCCGGGGCCGCTCGTGCGGCTCCAGACCCTGACGATCTCCGCCGAGCAGGCCGAGCTCGCCACCTGGTTCTTCAGGTTCTTCGCGGTGCAGATCATCTTCTATGGCGCGCAGCTCGTGTTCGCGGGCGTGCTCAACTCCTATCGCAAGTTCCTCGCGCCGGCTATCGCGCCGATCTTCAACAACCTCGTCGTCACGATCACCCTGCTCGGTTTCTACGTACCGTTCCGCGAGAGCGACCCGCAGCTCGCGCTCACCGGCCTCGCCGTTGGAACCACGCTCGGCGTCGTGGCGATGGCGGTCGTGCAGATCCCGAGCATCCTCAAACTCGGCGGCCACTACACGCCGAGGATCGATTGGCGCCACCCCGCTTTGCGCACGGTGGGGGTCAAGATGGTCCCCACGCTCATCTACGTGATCACCAATATGGCGGCGGTCACGTTCCGCAACAACATCGCGCTCGCCACCGGACCCGGCGGACAGGCCGCGCTCCGGTACGCATGGCAGTTCTACCAGCTCCCCTACGGTATCTTCGCGGTCGCGCTGGCCACCGCTATCTTCCCGGAGCTTACCGAGCGCGCGAACGCGGCCGATATGCAGGGCTTCAAACGGATGTTCACCCGGGGGTTGCGCTCGACGATGGTGTTGATCATGCCGCTCGCAGCGCTTCTCGCGACGCTCGCGACACCGGTGATCACGATGTACCAGGCGGGACGGTTCACCGCATCCGACGTACCGATCGTCGCTGACGTCCTCATGTGGTGGGCGCTCGCACTCGTATTCTTCGCTGGATACATGTACGTGCTGAAATCGTTCTACTCGCTCCAGGACACAAAGACTCCGATGCTCACCAACATCGTCGCGACCACCATCCACGTCGTCCTTTACGTCGTGCTCGCGACAGGAGCAGGCGGCTGGGCCGGTCTCGGCATCATCGGCATCCCGATCGCTGACGGCATCTTCTACCTCGTCCACTCCGCGATCCTGCTCGTCATTCTAAGAAGGCGTGTCGGACCGTTCGACGGAAAGACCCTCGCCGCGACCTTCCTGCAGGTCGGCGCGGCCTCCGCCGCTGGTGCCGCCGTCGCCTGGGTGGTCGCGGGCATGATGGAGCCGGTTCTCGTCCTCGCGGGAGGGTTCCTTCTCCAGTTGACGGTAGCGGGAGTCGTAGGCCTGGTCGCTGCATACGCCGCGATGATGGCGCTCCGGGTAACCGGGTTGGCCGAGATCACCGCTCCCATCGTCCGTAGGCTCAAGCGACGGGGAGACGCGCGATGAGCGTTATCGCACTCATACCCGCGCACAACGAGGCCGACCGGATCGGGGCCACCGTATCTGCGGCGTCAGGAGTCCGGGGAATCGATCGCGTGATCGTCATCGATGACGCATCCGCCGACGGGACCGCCGCACTGGCCCGCAACACCGGAGCCGAGGTCATCGAGCTCACGGAGAATCTCGGGAAGGGCGGCGCGCTCCAGGCGGGCCTGGACGCGGTCGCCGCCGACGCCGACATCGTCGTGCTGCTCGACGGTGATCTCGGGCAGACCGCCGAACAGGCGTGGCTGCTCCTCGCGCCGGTGCTGGCGGGGGACGCCGCAATGACCATCGCCACGCTCCCCCGCCCCGCGGGTTCGGGCGGTATCGGGTTGGTGAAAGGTCTCGCCCGAGCGGGTATACGCGCACTCTCCGGCTACGAGCCCATCGCCCCGCTCTCCGGGCAGCGCGTCCTCAGCAGGGCGGCATGGGAGGCGGCGACACCCTTCGCGCGTGGGTACGGCGTCGAGGTGGCGCTCACCGTCCGTGTCGCGCGGGCCGGACTGCGCATCGCCGAAGTTCCGACCGAGATGACACACGCGGCGACCGGCCGGGATATCGCGGGATTCGCTCACCGTGGACGACAGTTCCTCCAGGTGGCCGGAGCGCTATGGAAGCTCTGGCTGGGGGTGCGACTCTAGGGAGCGATCGGAGCGTAGTACGCGTCAACCCCATCGCCGGTCCCATAGTAGCCGTTGGCGAGACCAGCGAGCACAGCCACGAAGGAGTAGCGGCCCTGCGGAATCGCAAGATGGTCGACCGCCGGGATGCCTTCCGCGTCAAACACGGCCGCTACCCCATCCTCGACGAAGGTGAGGTCAGCGCCCACCGAGCGGCCGCCTGCTGTGATGTAGCGCTTCGCGAGCTCGAGACCGAGAGGATCGACCGGGCCGCTGGTGCCACCCGCGATCACGACCGCATCGACCGTACCTGTCCCGGACGCGCTTTCGAGCGAGACAAGCCCGCTCGTGACGAGGAACTCGGTGAGGGGCCGTTCATCGCCTGCCCGCCATTCCGCCGTGAGAAGCTCCGCAATCTGTTCGACCAGTGGCGCACCGGCTGGCGCGATCTCCACGTCCCTGCCGTGAAGAAACCCGGCCAGACCTTCGGGTTCGGCGCTTTCCATGCCGAGCGCGGGAGACGCAAGTGTGACGGTAGACACCTCGGCACCGGCCGACTGCGCTGTCTCGCGCGCGACGGCCAGCGCTTCGACCTGTCCGGCCGGTGCGATGATGACCACCCGTTGGCCGACGAGTCGGCCCGCGATGAGCGGCCCGACGGCGTCAGCGACGAACGCGCGGTCGCGCTCGAGGCCGGCCTCGAGCTCTTCGTTCTCTGCTGAGATCTCATCGAAACGCGTCTGCAGACCCTGCACCAGTGCGACACCCTGATCGTCGAGCATCCCCCGCTCCGCCACCACGGTGCCGAGGAGCAGACCGACAGCGAGCGCAATGAACACCGCTACGAGCGATGCGAGATGATAGCGCAGGTTGTACATCTTGAGAGACCCCCTAGAGTCCGATGAGCGTGCGAAGTTGCAGCAGGATCAGTTTCAGGAACGAACGCGCAGGGACCGAGATGATGAGCACGACCGAGAGCAGCGCGAGACCTGCCGCTACGAGCACGATCATCTGAAGCGGACTGACGGATGCACGGTACAGACGGCTCACACCCTTGGCATCTACCAGGCGCGGGCCGACACGGAGGCGGACCAGGAACGTGGATGCCATGCCCTTGCGTCCCTTGTCGAGCTGCTCGAGCAGGTTCCAGTGGGTACCGACGGCCACGATCAGCTCCGCGCCCAGCTCGCTCGCGAGCATGAGAGCGAGATCCTCGCTCATCCCCGGACTGCGCCACTCCGTACCGATGAGACCGAGTGCGGCCACACGCTCGCGACCGGGACAGCGGCCGTCGGGATATGCGTGGATGACGAGGTCACGCGCCTTACGCAGCGCGTTGTCGCCCACCGAGTCCATGTCACCGATGATGATGTCGGGCTTGAATCCGGCGTCCATGAGCGCATCAGCCCCGCCATCCACACCGATGAGCACCGGCTTCGTTTCGCGGATGTACGGGATGAGCGCGCGGAGGTCCTCCTTGTAGTCGTAGCCGCGGACCACCACGAGCGCGTGGCGGCCCTCGATACGCGTGGCGAGGTGCGGCACCGCTACCGGGCCTGTCAGCAGTTCGCGCTCCTTGTCGATGAACTCGATGGTGTTGCGTGCGAAGGCATCGAGCTGGTCGTCCAGGCGACCGGTGGCGTCCTTCATCGCGGCCTCGACGGTCTCGATCGTCAGGCGCGCGCCGCGGGCGACGACCTGCTCTCCGGAGTACACCTCGCCCTGCGAGACCTCGATGCGGTCGCCCTCGGTGACCTTGTCGAAGATGGCGGGTCCCACTGAATCCAGAATCTCAACGCCACCGCGCAACAGGAGCAGCGGACCAAGGTTGGGATACGCACCCGAGATCGAGGGTGATGCGTTGATCACGAGTTCGACGCCCGACTCGAGGAGTGACTCGGCGCTCAGACGGTCCATGTCTTTATGGTCGATGATCGCGATGTCGCCCCGCTCGAGCCGCTTGACGAGGTCCTTCGTCCTGCGATCGAGACGGGCCGTACCGTAGGTGTGCATCGGCTACTACCCTCCCGCCCCGGCGACCGGGGGGATCGAGCCCAGCAGCTCACGCGCGTGCGCGACGCCTGCATCGGAGGCTCCTCCAGATAGCATACGTGCAACCTCGGCCACCCGGTCCTCACCCGTTACCGGACTGACGCTCGTGACGGTGCGGCCGCCATCCTCCCGCTTGGCCACGACGATATGCCGATCCGCCGCTGAGGCCACCTGCGCGAGGTGCGTGATCGCCAGCACCTGATGGCGCGTCCCGAGCTCGGAGAGCCGGGCGCCGACGGCACGGGCAGTCGCACCACCGATACCCGCGTCGACCTCGTCGAAGACGAGCACGGGAACGGAGTCCGCATCCCCGAGAACGCTCTTCAGTGCGAGCATCACGCGCGACACCTCACCACCGGAGGCGATCCGGGCGAGCGGGCGGGGATCTTCCCCCGCCGCAGCCGAGAAGAGGAACTCGACACGCTCGGGCCCCTCGGCGGTCCACGAATCGAACGGCAGGGGCGTGCGCTCGACCCGGAACGACGCGTTGGCAAGCGAGAGGTCGACAGCGGCGGCCCTCAGGCTCTCGACGAAGCGGTCGACCGCGCGGTCCCGCACCCTGACGAGCGTGGATCCCGCGCCGCGAAGCGCTTCAGCGGCCTCTTCGACGACCGCCTGGGCACCGGCGAGACCGGCCTCTCCGGCATCCAGGAGCGCAAGCTCTTCGACCGCGGCGGCCCGTGCCTCCAGAACCGCATCGACGGTGCCTCCGTACTTGCGCGTGAGCGTCTCGATGAGATGCAGGCGGTTCTCAGCCTCGTCGAGTGCCGCAGGGTCGTGGTCGATGGTCTCCGCGTACGCCAGAATCGCCGACCCGAGCTCCTGCAACTCGATGTCAAGACGTGTCGCGGTCTCCGCGAAGTCGTCGAACGCCGAGTCGAGACCACGAGCGCTTGCGAGCGCGTGCAGCGCCCGCGACACACCCTCGGAGGCGCCGTTCTCGTCTTTGAGGGCGGTCCATGTACCGTTGGCAGCCTCGGTGAGACGCTCGCCGTGGCGTAGCCGTGGCAGCATCGCGGAAAGCTCAGCGTCCTCTCCGGGCCGTGGCTCTGCAGCATCGATGTCTCCGATGACGAACCGCAGACGATCGATGCGCTGTTCGCGATCGGTCAGCGTGGACTGGAGCGACTCGAGGCGCGCCTGCGCCGTGCGATGCGCGTCCCATGCGTCCGTATAGCCCCGCCTCGCCGCCGCCGCCTCATCTCCGATGAACCGGTCGAGATAGCCGACGTGCCGGGCGGGAGACAGCAACGCCTGATGTTCGTGCTGGCCGTGGAGGTCGACAGAGGGACCCACGAGTTCCGCGAGCATCGTGACGGTGGCCATCTCACCGTCGATCATGCAGCGCGAACGCCCCTCAGCGCTCACGCGCCTGCGGACAAGCACGTCTTCGCCATCGATGATGAACCGGCCCTCGACGAGTGCCTCATCGGCCCCCCGGCGCACCATCGTTGAGTCGGCGCGTTCGCCAAGCAGCAGCTTGAGGGCGGAGACGAGCACCGTCTTGCCGGCCCCCGTCTCACCAGAGAGCACCGTGAACCCCGGGCCCAGTTCCAGCCACACCTCATCGATCAGCGCGAGGTCGCGCACATGCAGTTCGGCGAGCATCTCAGGCGCCCAGGAACGTTCGTGCGAGGGCTGAGTAGAAGTCTCTGCCTCCAAGCTTCATGAGCTTGACATCGTGGTCGCTCACCGTGATCTGGACGCTGTCCAAAGCGGTGCGACAAGGAGCGTGATCACCATCGATCGAGACGCAAGCGTCGGCCCTTACCGAACTCGGACAGCGGAGCGTCAGGACGTCGCCCGGCGCGAGCACGAGCGGCCGCACACCGATGGAATGCGGTGCGAGGGGGACGACGACGATACCCCGGACGCCCGGGGCGACGACCGGACCTCCGGCGGAGAGCGCATAGGCCGTGGAACCGGTAGGCGTTGCAACGACGACGCCATCGCAGAGATACCGGTTGACAGGCGTGTCGTTCACGATCACCTCGAGCTCGATCGCGCGAGTCGCCGCCCCACGACCAACGAACACCTCGTTGAGCGCGCGGTACGATCCAGCATCGCGCCCGCCCGCGACCACCGAAGCCTGGATCGTCTGGCGGCACTCGATCCGTGCCTCGCCCGCGAGCGCGGAACTCACCGCCTCGACGAGGTCGTCGCCGTCGGCACCGGAGAGGAACCCGAGCCGACCAAGGTTGACGCCGAGGATCGGAGCGTCTGTAGCACCCAGTATGTGCACGGCCTTCAGGATCGTTCCATCGCCGCCGAGGGCGAGTACGAGCTCCGGCTTCCCGATGTCGGCGCGAGCGACACCGATGTCGGTCAGCCCACAACGAGAGGCGTCCTCGGTCACCATGATCGGCTGATAGCCGGTCGTCTTGAGGTACACCGAGACCTCGCGCGCCGCCTCCACGGCCCGCGGGTTCATCGGGTTGGGAACAAGCAGGACTCGCACGCTAACCTCCCAGTGCGGCATGTGCCGCCTCGACGATACCGGGGACATCGACAGCCACCGACTCGCCGTCGACACCCAGCCATGCCCAGAACTCGATGTTACCCTCCGGACCGGTGATGGGCGACCATGTGAGCCCTCGCACCGCCCAACCCTCTCGTGTGGCAGCGTCCAGGACGGTGGCGAGCACGTCGCAGTGCACTGCCGGATCGCGCACCACACCCTTCTTACCAATTCGGCCTTTCCCCGCCTCGAACTGGGGCTTAACCAGGGCCAAACAGCCGCCACCGGGCGCCAGTAGCGGACGGACCGCGGGCAGGACCTTGGCGAGCCCGATGAACGAGACGTCGATCACGGCCAGGGCATACCCGTCACCCAGCAGCACGGGATCGGCGCTCCTGATGTTGGTCCGCTCCAGCACGCGCACACGGTCGTCACTCCGCAACTGCCATGCAAGCTGCCCGTAGCCCACGTCGACGGCCGTCACGGCCGTGGCCCCGTGCTGCAGCAGACAGTCGGTGAAGCCACCCGTCGATGCCCCGATGTCGATCGCCGCCACTCCCACGGGATTGACGCCGAAGGTATCCAGTGCGCCGGCCAGCTTGTGGCCACCGCGCGAGACGTAGCGCTGCCGCTCGGCGACTGCGATCGCGGCGTCGTCTGCGACCGGCGCTCCTGCCTTGGTCACGACGACATCACCGACCCGGACGTCACCTGCGAGGATCAGACCTCGCGCCTGTTCGCGCGAGGGTGCAAGCCCCCGCTCGACGAGCTCCACATCGAGCCTGCGCGCGGCCACAGACGGCGGACCCTACGGTCCCGTGATCTCGGCGAGCCTCTCGCGGATGCGATCGGCGACGTGCGCCGGGGTGAGGCCTACCTCCTCGAGAAGCATCGCCGTCTCACCATGCGTGACGAAGCAGTCCGGTACCGCCAGCCGGAGAACCGGCACGGTCTGGCCTGTGTCGGCAAGCACCTCCATCACAGCTGCACCGAACCCGCCTTCGCCGGTGTTCTCCTCGAGCGTCACGATCAGGGGTCGCGAAGCGGCATCCAGGATCGCCGTGCGGTCGATCGGCTTAAGCCAGCGCATGTTGACGACCTCGGCATCCACACTGTGAGCACTCAGGATCTCCGCGGCCTTCTCGGCGGTGCCGACCATGCGACCGATGGCCAGCAGCGACACGTCCGAACCTTCACGCCTGCGCTCGGAGACTGCGGGGATGAGCGTCCGAGGTTCGGAAGGGAGCGGGACACCCTGTCCGGACCCGCGCGGGTAACGGATGGCCACCGGGCCACTGAAGGTGACCGCGGTATGAAGCATGTCGGCGAGCTCCGCCTCATCGGCTGGTGCCATCACAGCGAGACCGGGCACCGCGCGCAGGTAGGTCAGGTCGAAGACGCCATGGTGTGTGGGACCGTCCTCGCCCACCAGGCCCGCTCGATCGAGACAGAACACGACGTGAAGGCCCTGGAGCGCTGCATCCATGATCACCTGGTCGTACGCGCGCTGAAGGAACGTCGAGTAGATGGCCACCACCGGGATCCGGCCGCCATGGGCAAGACCCGCCGCCAGTCCGACAGCATGCTGCTCGGCGATGCCCACGTCGAAGAAGCGCTCGGGGAACCGTTCGGCGAACTGGGTGAGACCGGTGCCCGCCGGCATCGCCGCAGTGATGGCGACGATCCGCTCGTCTCGTTGTGCCTCTCGCACCATGCTTGCACCGAACACCTCGGTGTAGCTGCGGGGCTTCGGACCACCGCCGTTCGCCTTTCCGGTCTCCACAGAGAACGGGCCGAGCCCATGGAACTCGTCGGGGCGGTCCTCGGCGTGTGTGTAGCCCATCCCCTTGCGGGTCACCGCGTGCACGATGACCGGCCCGTCGGCGCTCTTGGCCCAGGTGATCGCGTTCTGCACCTGCGCGGTGTCGTGACCGTCTATCGGGCCGATGTACTGGATACCGAGCTCCTCGAAAAGCATGCCCGGGACGATGAGCTGCTTGACGGACTCCTTCGCTGCCTCACCGGCCGCGACCATCGCGGCGCCGACCCTCGTTCGCGCGAGTGCGGACTCGACGTCGTCGCGCAGGCGCCGGTAGCGCCGATCGAGGCGTACGCGCGCCAGATAGCTCGAGACAGCGCCGACGTTGGGCGCGATGGACATCTCGTTATCGTTCAGGAGGATGATCAGCTTCGTGCCGATGTGCCCCGCGTGGTCGAGCGCCTCGAACGCCATACCACCGGTGAGCGACCCGTCACCGATGACCGCGACGATGGTCTCGTCCGTACCGCGAAGATCGCGGGCGAGCGCGAGACCCAGCGCAACCGAGATCGAGTTGCTGGCATGACCGGCATCGTGCACGTCACAGGGACTCTCGCTGCGCTTCGGGAAGCCGCACACGCCACCATAGGTACGCAGCGTGGGAAACGCCTCCTGGCGGCCGGTCACGAGCTTGTGCACGTACGCCTGGTGACCGACGTCCCACACGATGCGATCGCGCGGGCAATCGAGGGCACGGTGCAGGCCGAGCGTGAGCTCGACCACCCCAAGGTTCGGCGCCAGGTGTCCACCGGTCTCCGAGACCGTCGCGATCAGCGTCTCACGGATCTCGGCCGCAAGCCGCGTGAGCTCGTCGGAGCTGAGGGCCTTGAGGGCCGACGGTTCGTGTATCGAATCGAGTATCGGTGTGTTTAGCACTGGTCAGGCACACTCCCGGAGGTGATGCCGCTTCGTGGCACCGTGGAATCTCATCGTATCACCCAGCGAGACCAGCGGCCGAGCCAGTGACACCCTGCCGTGACCATGCGGTCACTCCGCCGAAGCGGCGTCCGATGGTTCGTCTTCGTCGTCGTACGCCTCATCGAAACCGGTGTCGACGTCTGGCTCGCTGTCGGGTTCGGCGCCGGACTCAGTGCCAGACTCCGTCACGACATCGGCGTCGGGCTCTGTGGCCTCGGCCACGGCCTCACCCTCGTTGGTCTCGACGACGGCCTGCACGCTCATGTCCGTATGGTCGACCAGCTCCGTGCAGATGTTGGCGAGACGCACACCCTCCTCGAGCAGATCGAGGCTCTTCTCCAAAGAGGTGTCCTTCTTGCGGACCTCGGTCACGATCTCCTCGAGCCTGATCCGGGCGGTCCCGAACGTGTACTTGTCATCCGCCATAACTGGTCAGACCCCTTCTTCTTCGACGCCATCGCCAGTCTCGGGCTGGGAGTCCTCGATGGGAGCAGGCACGGCGTCGCCACGCATCTCGGCGATCTTGCCCAGGACCCCGTTCACGAACTTGGGCGAGTCATCGCCACCGTACGCCTTGGCAAGCTCGACGGCCTCGTTGATGGCCACCGATGCGGGCATGCCGTCTTCGTAGACGATCTCGTACACGGCAAGCCGCAGTATGTTGCGGTCAACGAATGGCATACGCATAAGCGACCAGTGCTGCGACGTCATCTCGATCTCTGCATCGATGGCGTCCTGGTTGGTCTCGGTGCCAAGCGCAAGTTCGCGCGAGTACTGGGACGGCTCCCCGTCCTCATCGTTGTACGTGTGGGTATCGAGAATCGACCGGACGTTCTGTCCGGTGATCTCGCGTTGATAGAGGATCTGCAACGCCTGTCTGCGTGCGCGGGTTCTCTCCAGCATCGTCTAACCGTGCCGCCTCACGCGCGTCACTGCTCCGGGAAGACGACACCGTCGACGAACACGTCGACTGAGGCGACCGCCTGGCCGGTATGCGTGAGCAGCGCGTCGGTGACCGCTCGCTGGACGTCAGTGGCGACCTCGCGGAGCGGACGGCCATACAGTGCACTGATGTGGATGCTCGCGGTGAGCGCACCGTCCTCGCCGATCTCGACGATCACGCCTCGAGCTGCGCCCTTGGGCACAAGGCCGGCGAGGCCGCTGCCAGACGTCACGATATGTGCAACACCATCGACAGACTGCGCGGATATCTGCGCGATCGTCTCAAGGACGCCGGGGGCGACCCCGATCCCGTCCAGCGTGATCTCCTCAGACATCACGGCCCTCCTTCACGGTAGGCGCGCCGGTGGCGAACCTGATCAGATCTTCCTGAGCGACATGCTGTTCGACGTAGTCAGTATAGACCTCGCCACTCGCGAAATGCGGCTCCTCCACCACGAACTGGTGGAACGGGATGGTCGTTGGGATACCGACAACGATGAACTCGTCGAGCGCACGGCGGGCACGGGCGACGGCCTCATCGCGCGTCTCGCCCCACACGATCAGCTTGGCCAAGAGTGAATCATAGTGCTGCGGGACGACGTAGCCCCCATAGACATGGCTGTCCACCCGGACGCCGAAGCCTCCTGGAGGATTGAACACCTCGATAAGCCCAGGATGCGGGCGGAAGTTGTGCAACGCGTCCTCGGCGTTGATGCGGAACTCGATCGCGTGCCCTCGCATGCCCACGGTTTCCTGGGTAGCATGCTTCATGCGTTCGCCCGCAGCGATGCGGATCTGCTCCTTGATGATGTCCACACCGGTGATCTGCTCGGTCACCGGGTGTTCCACCTGCACGCGGGTGTTCATCTCCATGAAGTAGAAGCTGCCATCCGTGTCGAGCAGGAACTCGACAGTGCCCGCGTTGACGTAGTCCACGGCGCGGACGGCCTTGAGGGCGGCCGCGCCCATCGCGGACCGCATCTCCTGTGTGAGCGCCGGGCTCGGCGCCTCCTCGATGAGCTTCTGGTGGCGGCGCTGCACCGAGCAGTCGCGTTCGTAGAGGTAGACCGCGTTGCCGTGCGTGTCAGCCAGCACCTGGATCTCGATGTGTCGCGGTCTGCTGAGGTAGCGCTCGAGGTACACCGCGTCGTTGCCGAACGCGGCCGCCGCCTCGGTCTTAGCAGCGGTGAAGTTGTGCACGAGCTCGGTCTCGTCCGTCGCGACGCGCATGCCCTTGCCGCCACCCCCCGCCGAGGCCTTGATGAGCACCGGGAAGCCGACCTGGCGCGCGAAGGTGAGCGCTTCATCAGCCGTCTCCACCACGCCGTCGCTCCCAGGCACGCACGGCACGCCCGCAGCCATCATCGTGGCGCGCGCGGTGGCCTTGTCGCCCATCCGCTCGATGGCGTCGGGTGAGGGGCCGATGAAGGTGATCCCAGAGTCGGCGCACGCGCGCGCGAACGCGGCGTTCTCGGCAAGGAAGCCGTAGCCAGGATGTACCGCATCGGCGCCGGCGATGAGTGCCGCAGAGATGATGTTGGGCATGTTCAGGTAACTTGCCGACGAAGGTGCCGGGCCGATGCAGATGGCCTGGTCGGCCATGCGCGCGTGGAGCGAGTCACGGTCGGCCTCAGAGTAGACGGCGACCGAGCGGATGCCCATCTCCTTGCACGCGCGCACGACGCGCAGCGCGACCTCACCGCGATTGGCGATGAGTATGGTGTCGATCGCTGCCACTAGGCTACCGGCTCGTAGTAGAAGAGCACGGTGCCGTACTCGACCGGTGTGGCGTTCAGCACGGCGATCTCGCGGATGACACCAGCTTCTTCGGCGGTGATCTCGTTCATCAGCTTCATCGCCTCGAGGATACACAGCGTCTGGCCCTCGGCGACCGTGTCACCCACGGCCACATACGGATCGGCGCCGGGCGCTCCCGCCGCGTAGAACGTGCCGACCATCGGCGCGACGACCGCGCGCCACGATGCGGGCCGACTGCCCGCGCCACCCTCCTCGACGATCTGCGGCGACTCGGGGGCCGGTGGCGCGGCGACCGCCGCTGGGTGCGGGTGTGCCGTGGCTGCCTGCGTGGTCACATGGCCCTTGCGGACCTGGATCCGTGCGTCACCTTCTTCGACGATGATCTCGGTCACGTCGGAGGTCTCGAGGAGCTTCACGAGCTCGGCGATCTGGTTCACGTTCACGGCGTCGTCCTCCCTGGCGCTGTCGATCTCACGTCCGGTCATGAATACGGCACCCTCGGCGCCCTGGCGATGCTTCTCGAGGAACGCGCGCGCCTCGTTTGGGAAGAGGGCGTACATGAGCACGTCCTCCTCCGTCTTCGCAAGATCGCCGATCTCGGCGGCCACGTCCTCGTAAGTGGTGGTCACGAGCGATCCCGGACGCACGTCGGCCGGCAGCGGTTCGGCATCGCCGAGCACTCTGGCGACGACATCGGGATCCATCGGCCCCGGCGCCTTGCCGTACAGGCCACGCACGTAGTCCTTCATCTCCGATGGGATCACCGACCACCGCTTGCCGGTGAGCACGTTGATGACCGCCTGTGTTCCCACGATCTGCGACATCGGCGTCACAAGGGGCGGGTAGCCCACCTCGGCTCGCACGCGAGGCACCTCGGTGAGCACATCGGGAAGCCGCGACTTGGCGTTCTGCAGTTCGAGCTGGCTGATGAAGTTGCTCATCATACCGCCCGGAACCTGGTGACTGAAGACCTCCATGTGCAGCAGCGAAGTCACGCCGCGCTTGAGGCCTTTCTCCTGGCGGATGTTCTCCCAGTACGCGGCGATCTCGAAGAGCAGGTCGAGGTCGAGCCCGCTGTCATATGGGCTCTCCTTGAGTGCCGCCACGATCATCTCCACGGCTGGCTGGCTGTTGCCGAAGGCGAGCGCCACCACAGCGGTGTCGATGATGTCCGCACCCGCCTCGGCTGCCTTGAGGTAGTTCATCGGGGCCATGCCGCCGATGTAGTGGCAGTGCACGTGAACCGGCAGGCCGACTTCGTCCTTCAGCGCACGGACCATCTTCTCGGTCCGATACGGCGTGAGCATGCCGGCCATATCCTTGATGCAGATGGTGTCGGCGCCCAGATCCTTGAGCTGCTGCGCGTACTCGATGTACGCATCGAGCGTATGGACCGGGCTCACCGTGTAGGAGATGGCGCCCTCGAAGTGCGCGCCCGCCTCCTTGATGGCCCGCGCAGACGGCTCGATGTTGCGGATGTCATTGAGCGCGTCGAACACCCGGAACACGTCGATGCCGTTGCGGTGCGACGCTTTGACGAAGCGGTCCACGATCTCATCGCTGTAGTGCTTGTATCCGACGAGGTTCTGTCCACGCAGGAGCATCTGCAGCGGCGTGTTGGGGCAGTGCTGCTTGATGATGCGTAGCCGATCCCAGGGGTTCTCATCGAGGAAGCGCAGTGCGGCGTCGAAGGTCGCACCGCCCCACACCTCGAGCGACCAGTAGCCGACCTTGTCCATCTTGGGCAGGATCGGCAGCATGTCGCCGAGTTCCATGCGCGTTGCCCACAACGATTGGTGGGCGTCGCGGAGCGTCGTGTCGGTGATCTTGACCGGGCGCATCGCACCGTCCTTTCGGCGTGTAGGCGGCAGCAGCCATGGGGCGTGTCCCCGATGGCTGAGTCAGTCGGAATAGTATAGCGGAGGCTACACGCGTGTGATATAGGACCCGTCGCGCGTGTCGATCTTCAGCGTCTCGCCCACTTCGACGAACATCGGCACCTGCACGACCGCGCCGGTCTCCAGCGTGGCGGGCTTGGTCCCGCCCTGGACCGTGTCGCCCTTGAAGCCCGGGTCCGTGTCGGTGACCTTGAGCTCCACGAACATCGGCGGCTCGACACCGATCATCTCGTCACCGGCATAGACGACCTGCACCTCGTCGTTCTCCTTGAGCCACTTGCTCGCATCGCCGACGAAATCGGCCGGGATCTCGAGCTGCTCGTACGTCTCGGTGTTCATGAAGTGGAACGCCGAGCCGTCTCCGTAAAGGTACTGGAGGCGCTTGGTCTCCACACGGACGTCCTCGACCTTCTCTCCTGCGCGGAACGTGATCTCGTTCACGCGGCCGGTCTTGAGCTCTTTGAGCTTGGTGCGTACGAACGCACCGCCCTTGCCCGGCTTGACGTGCTGGAAGTCGACGATGATCCACATCTTGTCGTTGTACATGATGCACATACCGGTCTTGAACTGATTGGTAGAGACAGCCATGAGAGAAGCCTTCCTAGATCTCGATGAGTTCCTTCGGGGAGTTGGTCAGGCGACGATGTCCGCCGTCCTCGACCACCACCAGGTCTTCGATTCTAACACCCGCGAAGCCCTCGACATACACGCCCGGCTCGACGGTGACCACAGCATGGTTCCGCAGCGACTGGGTGCTCCTGGGGCCGAGGGTCGGCATCTCGTGTATGTCGAGTCCCACGCCGTGCCCGATACCGTGCGTGAAGAGGTCGCCGAGACCCCGCTCCACAAGCACGTCGCGTCCTACACGGTCCACGTCCACACACGGCCTCCCGGCCCGTACCTCCGCGAGACCGGCCTCGTTGGCCGCGAGCACCGCATCGTAGAGACGGCGCTGCTCATCGCTTGCCGCACCGACGCAGACCGTCCGCGTCATATCCGAGCAGTACCCGCCCACCCGTGCGCCGAAGTCGAGCACGATCAGGTCGCCCGGCGTGATCGTGCGGGGGCCGGGGATCGCGTGCGGATGGGCGCCGTTGGGGCCGGAGGCCACGATCGGCGCGAAGGGCATGCCGTCCGATCCATGCCGCCGCATGGTGAACTCGAGCTCGAGGGCGATCTCGGCCTCGGTCAACCCCGGTCGGATGAACTCGACCATGTGGTCGAAGGCGCGGTCGGCGATGGTGGCGGCGGCCTCGATGCGTTCGATCTCGGAGAGCTCCTTCACCTGGCGGAAGGTCTCCACCAGATGATCGGTCATCCGCACGGCGCCCCGGAACTGCTCGGAGATGAACTTGAAGCGACCGTACGGCACGCTCGTCTCCAGTGCGAGCGACTCGGCACCGAGGTCGTGCAGGTCATCGCAGATCTCGATGTACAGGTTCTCCCGCTGAACGCCGATCTCCCATGGCCCGCCCTCGGCGGCCGATACGGCAGCATCGGCATAGCGCTTGTCCGTGTAGAAGCGCGTGAGGTCCTGCGTGACCAGGCAGGCGCCGTTGATGCCATCATCGATCACATCGTCGAACCCGGTCAGATAGCGCAGGTTCGCTACCGTGCTCACCACGACTGCGGGGATCCCCTCATCGCGCATCTGTCGGCGAAGCGCCTCGATCCTACCTGCAACGTTCATTCGTCCTCCTTCTGAAGGTGGCCCACGAGCAACGCGAGGCCCTCTGTGTACGATGCGCTGCCGAGTCCCGCCAGCTGCCCGATGCACACCGGTGCGATGACGCTTACCTTCCGGAAATCCTCCCGTTTGGCGATGTCGCTCAGGTGTACCTCGACGACGGGCAATCCTGTTGATGAGATGGCGTCGCGAAGCGCATACGAGTAATGCGTGTACGCGCCAGGATTGAAGACCACTCCGTCACACTCGCCCATCGCCTCGTGGAGACGGTCGATCAACGCTCCCTCGTGGTTGGATTGGAAGAAGCTGACGGTCACGCCGAGGTCGGCCGCCGTGGCCGCAACGAGCGCCTCGATATCCCCGAGCGTCTGCGAGCCGTAGACCTCGGGCTCCCGAACGCCGAGAAGATCGAGGTTGGGGCCGTTGAGCACGAGCACTCGGAGCATCTCAGACCTCCCTGTCGAGAAAAGAGCGCCACCCCGCGAGCAGCTCAAGGACGGTCACGTCATCAACGGGCACTACTCGCCAGAGTCCGGGGCGCTCTACAAGGATGAAGCGTACGACACCCGCGCGCGCCTTCTTGTCCGATTTCATCGCGTGCAAGATCGCCTCGGGAGTGAGTGCCGACGCCGCGGCGGCCACGCGGTCCACGAACACCTCGTGCGACGCACCGAGTGCGTCGAGAAGACCGCCGGTGCGCGTCGTGAGCCCGGGTGAGGCTTGGAGTTCGCGCTCCGCGATCACAGCGGCAAAGCGCATACCCTCGGCTACGGCCAGCCCGTGCGGCAGTGTGTCGTAGCCCGCAGTCACCTCGAGGGCGTGACCCAGCGTATGTCCGAGATTGAGGCATTCACGTACGTCCGCCTCGCGGAGGTCGGCCGAGACGATCCCGGCCTTGAACGCGGCAGCCTCGGCGACCGCCGCCTGGACGGTCACCGGGTCCCGCGCAAGCAGGCCGCCCACCCGCGACTCGAAGCGAGCAAGCGCGTCCTCTCCCTCCAGCAGGGCCGCTTTGGCGGCCTCGACCAGGCCGTTGGTCCACTCGGCACCGGGGAGACCGCCAAGGACCGCCGTATCGGAAAGCACGAGCTTCGGCGGCCAGAAGGCGCCAGCGAGGTTCTTACCAGCCGCAAGGTCCACGCCCGTCTTCCCGCCGATGGAGCTGTCCACCTGGGCGAGCAACGTGGTGGGCACCTGTACGACCGGGATGCCACGCATGTAGGTGGCCGCGCAGAAGCCGGCGAGATCGCCCACGACGCCACCACCGAGTGCCACCACACACGAGCCGCGATCGGCACCGTGGGCTGCGAACTCCTCCAGCAGGCCGCCGGCGACGGTCCAGGACTTCGACATCTCTCCCGGTGGGACCAGGCATGTCGACACGCGAAGCTCCGCCGCCTCAAGCGAAGCGGTGGCCGCGGAGCCGAACAGCCCGAACACGGTCTCATCGCTGACGAGCACGACATGCACGCGACCGAGCTCGCCTCGCACCCTGATGCCGAGCGAGTCAAGGGCCCCGGGGGCCACGAAGATCCCATAGCCACCACCGGCGTGGGAGTCTACGCGCAAGTCCGCCGAAACGCCGCTCGGCGCCCCCGATACCGCCGCGACCACGTCGGCCGCAACCAGCTCCGGGGAACGGCCGACCGTATCCACGACGTGGTCTGAAGTGCTCGTATACAGGCTCAGCCTCGCGTCGAGGATCGCCCGAGCCGCAGGAAGGCCGGCGCCGGCAAGGAGCGGGCGATCGGCGGCATCGCCCAGACGGGCGATCACCTCCTCGGGCGTGACCGCTAGGTAGACGACGACTCCGAGCTGCGGAAGCACCACGCGGTTATCCTCGCGCAGGACCACACCGCCACCGGTGGCGATGACTGCGTCGGGTTGTGCACCGAGCGACGCCAGCGCATCGTGCTCGGCAAGGCGGAAGCCATCCTCGCCCCGCATGCGGAACAACTCTGACACGGTGGCACTTTCACGCTCCTCGATGAGCGAGTCGAGATCGATGAACGGCCTGCCGAGGCGTTCGGCCACCAGACGCCCGACGGTGCTCTTGCCGGCTCCCATGAACCCGGTGAGGAAGAGGTGGCTCACCAGCCGATCCTCTCCCGGTAGGCGGCGAGTGAGCGCGTGATGTCGATCATCGCGGCGCGACCCAGCAGGTCCTGGTACGCGTCCGCAAGCACGAGCGCCACCTCGGCCTCAGCCACCACTGCAGCTGCGGGGACAGCACACACATCCGATCGCTCTCGAGCGGCGTCGACGATCTCGCCGGTAGCGATGTCGATCGTCTTGAGCGGGCGCATCAGCGTGGGGATCGGCTTCATCACCGCCCGGAGCACCAGCGGCTCGCCGGTCGTCATGCCGCCATCGATGCCGCCCGAGCGGTTGGTGGCACGGTGTAGTCGGCCGCTCCGGTCGCTGACGATTTCATCGTGCACCTGCGAACCTGGGCGCGAACCCACGGCGAACCCGTCGCCAAACTCGACCCCCTTGATCGCCGGGATCGACATCACAGCGCCCGCAAGGCGCGCATCGAGCCGTCCTGCGGCCTCGGCGTATCCACCCACGCCCGGGACCAGCCCCTCGGCTGCCACCACGAAGACACCCCCAAGGCTCTCCCCCGCCTCACGCGCGCCTTCGATCGCCTCGCGCATCCTGGCGGCGACTGTGGGATCCGGGCAGGAGACATCGCTCTCGTCGACCGCCGTGGCGTCTACCCCGGCAGGCGAAAACGGCCCGGTCGACGCGTCACCGATCCTCTCCACCCACGATCGCACCGAGACGCCGAGCTCACGCAGGAAGGCCTTCGCGACCGCACCTGCGGCCACTCGCGCAGCGGTCTCACGAGCGCTTGCGCGCTCGAGGATATCGCGGACGTCTGTGGAGCCCGTGCGCTGCACGCCACCGAGATCCGCGTGACCCGGCCGGGGCGCAGTCACAGGGTCGACGCCTTCAGCATGGCCCCACGGATCCATCGCGACGGCCCAGTTGGCGGCGTCACGGTTCTTGACCAGCAGCGAGACAGGACCACCCAGCGTGCGGCCGAACCGCACTCCCCCGAGCACCTCGGCCCGGTCCGACTCGATGGCCATACGTCCACCCCGGCCATAGCCCCGCTGTCGGCGGGCTAGATCCGCGTCGATCGCGGTGCGGTCCAGCACGATACCGGCCGGAACGTCGGAAACGATCGCCACGAGCCCCGGACCGTGCGATTCGCCTGCAGTCGTATACCGCACCTGACAGCTCCCTCCATGGTGGTATCTGCGATTCTAGCGCACGTGTGTCGCCGGGCGCGCCGAGCGCCAATGGGTGCGGGCCGGACCTCGAAACGCATCGGGCGCCGCAGATGCGACGCCCGAGAGTCAGCGCAGGTTGATCCGGACGCTACTTCGAGATGCCCTGGCCTACCGCAAGCGTCACACGCACATCGCCATACAGCATGGTCACGCTGCTGGAAGTGACGCTGAAGACCTCCCACGGCGTACCGGGGATACCCTCGCCCGGACCGAGCGTGTACGTCTGACCGTTGTAGCTCAGGACCGCCTTCATCACTCCATCGACCGTCTCAATGCCGTTGAGGTAGAGCACGCCCTGAGCGTACGGGGTCTCGGTGTCCGTTGTGCTCGGAGTGGCCGTCGACGTGGTCGGCGCGGCCGGCTCCGGAAGCGGCTTGAGCAGTGGCTCGAAGATGTTCCGGAACGTGAAGACCTCGCTGTACGCGACCTCCGCGGCAGGAGAAGCCGCCTCCACCGTGTCCGTGGTCGTCCCCGAACCATCGCCCGACTCGGATGGGGTGGCAGGAGGCGTCAACAGACCGTCCCCGACATCACCGGCGATGCTCGTGAGGAAGATCGTCGCAGCTATCCCGGCGATCACACCAAGCACCACGAGGCCTCCCACGATGCCCAGGATGCGCCCTGTAGGCGTCGAGAACACCCCCGGCTTCGCACCCTCGGTCGCGGACTCCTTTGACTCGGCCACCGGAGTGGTCGTCATCTGCTCGTCAGACATCGCAGTCACCTCCTCGTCCGGTACTCACTGGCCTGCCGGCGACGTGGTCGCCGGTGCCATCACGTAGACTTCGATGGTCCCAGAGGCGCTGATGAAGGCGTCCTGGTCGTCCACTTCCGGAGAGTACGCGAAGCTCATCGCGGTCACCCGCGTACCTCGGTCCAGACGGTTGAGGCGCCGGCAGAAGTCGATGACTTCCGACCACTGCCCTGTGTAGCCGATCGTCAGCGACAGCACGTTGTACGAAGGGGTGGATCCGTCCGCCGCGGGAGGCGGCGCGCCGATCGTGCCAACCGAGATCGTCGGCAGGTCCACGCCAGCGGCGTTGGCCACGTTCTGGAGTTCGATGATCACCGACGGCAGCTGCGGGGAATCCGGCACCTGGTTCGCGATCTGCATCAACTCGACCTCGTTGACCGCGGCCTGTGCCTTCACGCTCTGACGTCGCGCGAGCAGCGCCTGCGCGGTCTGCAACTCCGTCTCGGCAGTCGCGATCTGCGCATCGACAGCGGAGGCCTCCTGGAACTTGGGGAGGATCGCCAGCACCACGAAGGCGATCGCGACGACCGCGATGAAACCGATCGCGATGTACATCTGCATCTGAGCTGATAGGCGCTTCATCGCATGCATCCTCCGCTACGGGACGAACGTACTCGGCGGGGCAGGTCCACCCGTCGCGGATTATCGGTGCTTGTGAGGTGCTTCACTGGGCATCACCCTCCATCGCTGGAGGAATCACCTTTGCGGAGATCGAGAACTGGATCGCATCCTGATCGGCGAACAGTGTCTTGGTCGAGCTGGCGAGCCATACGTCGCTCAACGCCTCCAGCTCGGCCAGGCGCACAAGACCCTTCGCGATCGCCTTATGGCCCAGGTCCGGTACATCATCAGGCGAGTCGATAGCGTACCCCGCGAGCGACAGACCGGTGGCCTCACTCACGGCGACGCTGTTCACCCACATGTCGGAGGACAGGACCAGGGACAACTCGTCGAGGAGCTTCGCCCAGTCGATCCTCCCACCGAGCGCCGCCTTGACGGTCGCCCTGCGCGCATCGAGTTCGGCGGCGCGGGTCTCGAAGATGGCAAGCTGATCAGCCTGCGCCTGCACGCCCTGTACCTGCTGCTGGACCCCGGCAAGTTCTTCTTGCTTTGCCTGCAGCCTGAAGTTCGCCACGCCCCATACACCCGCGAGGAGCACGGCCACGGCGATGGCCGCGACGATGACCCATACGCTCCGCCGCTCGGCCTGCCGGCGCTCGAGTATCTCCGGAGGAAGCAGGTTTACGCGCATCATGACCGCAGCCCTCCGAGCGCCAGACCAACGGCGGTGACGGCACCCATCTTGTCAGCACCGAGCGCCTGCTGGGCGCCGGATGAGATCTGGACCCTACCGTCGAAGGGGTCGGCCACGAGTACCTGCGCCTGCAGCCCCTTCTCGAGATATGCGGCCAGGTTGCGCAGCTGTGAACCGCTGCCGGTAAGGAAGATCCGCTGGATGCTCCGGACCTGTGATGTCTGCGTCAGGTAGTAGTCGAGTGACCTGCGGACCTCGGCGATGAACTTGTTCGCCTCACGCTCGATCGACTCATGGACGACGGCCACGTACTCGGGGTCCATCCCCGGCGCAGCGTCCTCGGCACCACCCGAGATATCCGGGAGCCCGATGCGGCGCTTCAGGTCGTCCGCCTCGTCGAAGCCGACATTGAGAACGTTGGCGATGGCTTGTGTGAACGTACTGCCCGCAAGCGAGGAGATCCTGTTGAAGCGTGGCACGCCACGTTCCACCACCGTGATGTTGGTCAGTCCCGATGAGATATGGATGATCGCCGTCGCCTGGCCCTCGTCGTCCGGGAGAATCTGATCGCTCTCACCCATCAGTGCACGGACGACAGCGAAGGAGGAGACGTCGATCTGGTCGAGTTTGAGCCCCGCTCCCTCAACTGCTGAGACGGCGTTGGCGATCATCTCGCGATGAGCGGCTACAAGGAGCACCTCCATCATATGCTCGTCAGCGGAGGTCATGTAGTCACCGATGATCTGGAAGTCCAGGATCGAGTCCTCGACCGCCATCGGGATGTAGTCCTGAGCCTGATACTGGATCGCGCTCTGAAGCTCGCCGCGCTCCATGAAGGGAAGGTCGATCAGGCGCACGATGACGCGCTGGTTGGAGACGCCCACACTGACGTTCTTGCCTCGCACCTTGGAATGACGCCAGAGATCCTTGATCGCCGCGGAGACTGCGCCGGTATCGACGATCTCTCCATCGGCGACAGCGCCCATAGGGACGGTCACGGAGCCGTAACCGGTCAGCACGAAGCCGGAACCGGTGGACTTGACCTGGGCGACCCTGACGTGACCGGTGCCGATGTCCAGACCTATCGAGGTCTGACTCGAACCGATGGAGAGGGAACCCAACGGTGGCCTCCTTCTGCTTCTGCTGCTACGGCAAGACTGCGACTGGTGCTACTGCTGCGATGATCCCCCGTGCGATCCTCTCTTCCGCTGTCGGCCCACGACACAGCCGAATCAGCGCAAACCAATGACTATCCAACAGCACCACGCCCGTTGTTGTCAATAGCCGACCGGTACGCTCTCCTCCTACTGCCGACTCCACAGACCGAGCGAGATGATGCCCTCGCCACCACCCGGCAGCGACTCCGGCAGGTACGTCGGCAGCAGTGGGTTGGTCACGAGGTCGGTGTTCGGGTCGGCGAAATCCATCTTGTTGGAGAGGATCGAGCCACGCATCGACGTGCCTGGGTGCGTGACGAAGATCGTGCTGTCGGTGTAAAACGCACCAGCGTAGTCGAACGGCTGGTCACGGATCGGTTCGGCACCGTTGTTGGCCCCAGAGGCGTTCATGGTGATGTCGACAGGCGTGACGATCCCGAGCGCCCACCCGCGGTCCTCTCCCACCTTGTTCACGTCCACCGGAGCCTCGGTGTGGCTGTACGGACGCAGAGCGCCGTCCAGTGTCACCGGCCCGTTCGCCACGATCGTGCCGTTGCCGATGTACATCACGTGATCGTCGATGATAAGCGGACCGTCCACGAACACCGTCCCGCTGATGAAGAGGATGTCCCAGTGCTCCCCTTCGTGCAGCGGAGTGAAGGGCGGGTTGTCCCAGTAGGCGAAGTCATCGTAGACGTTCACAGAACCAGCATCACTATAGACGGAGGATGTGCCTCCTGAGGGGATCGGCGAAGCCGAGGTGGTGACCGAACCCCACGCGCCGAACGTCCCCAATCCGCCGTTTGCGACGCTCCCGAGATGCAGGGTCGTGTTGCCCTGCCCGAGCGGACGGACGGTACTCGTCGTTTCACCGAAGAACTTGTACGTGGAGCTCCCCCAGCTGAGGATCTCAAGGTTCTCGGGAGCCGAGGCGGGGTCGACCACCTTGCTCATCCTGCCGTCTACCGACTGCCCGAGAGCGATGAGCGCGGCAGTGCGAATATCGTCGTCGGTCATCTTCGGCAGTTCGATCGTCGGCACCGAGAAGAGCGGACCGTCGACGTAGACCGTGCCCTTCGTCAGGTCGACGTTCTCGCCGTCACAGTACAGTCGCACGTGGCGGGAGGGCGTGCCGATCTGTGAAGCGCCCGACTGCGTGACGATGTCACCGCCCTTGACGAACAGTGGGCCCTCCATGATGGCCATGTTGGCCTCAACAGCCAGGTCGCCTTTGATGTAGAACGGTCCCCAGATGTTCGACGACCCATTCATGCCGCTGGAGCCGCTCATCAGGGACTGCGAGCCGGTGCCCGCGAAGTTCATCTCCCAGAGGTTGATGTAGTAGAACCGCTGGACGACCGTCTCCGTGCTGCCGTCGATGCCGACACCCGAGGAGATGACCTCGTATTCCCCCGCGTCGCCACCGGTGGAGTTGACGACGATCGTCGCCGTCCCATCGGGTGTGCCCACGGGAGCGTAGGTCAGCACTTCGGGATCGAATGTGGAGATGACGGTATCCAGGCCGGCGCTCGCCGCACGGAACGCGCGACTCTCGTCTTCCGCCCGAACGGCATCGAACAGCGCCTGCTGCGAGAGTGTGAACGCACCGACTGCGAGCAGGGTGACCACCGTCATCACGCCCAGAACCGTGATCATGGCGACGCCATCATCGGCTGAGGCCCAACTCCTGCGCCGCACTGTTGAGATCATCGGAAGCACGCCTCCACCCGTCATCGGTTACCTGTTCCGGAAGAACACCCGGCGCGAGTCCGAGTACGTTTCGCCGTCCTGATCAGTCACTATCGTCACCTGCGCGCTGGCCGCATACGTCTTGATGTACTGGATCTCCTCAGCGCTGATATCGGTGCCGTCGATGTCGAAATACGTGAAGAGCGGCACCCCCTGCGCGACATTCGCATTGGTGCGGGACCATGTCCGGATCTCCGGTGTCGGGCGGTCGACATCCTCGTGGTACGTCTCCCGGAGGATCCCGTCCGCTGTCGCCTCGAAACGGTGGTACTCGTAGTGGTTGTCGCGGTCCTGGTCGGTCTTGATCTCGCAGACGTAACGCTCCACGGTCATCATCGGCGGCGCCTGCTGCAGCATAAAGCGTTCGATGTTCTCCAGCGGCTGGCCGATCTCGCGACTGATCCATGATTCGCGGCTGCTCTGAGCGGCACCGGCACTGGCTAGATTGAACAGCGCGTACGCCCCCGAAAGCACGAGGCCGAGCAGGCCCAGGACCACCAGAAGCTCTGAGAGACTGTAGCCGTCATCCCTATGGAAGCGCCCAGTGCTCATCACCAGGTCCCCTCCGTGAACGTGAGCGTGGTGTCCTGTCCGGGATCCGTCGCGATCGCCCTAACGGTGTCGGAGCGGATCGTGACCGGAGTCTCGTCGAGCGGAGTGACGCGAACGTTCACGTAGTAGGAAGGCGGAGAGCCCGTGGCCACCGTCAGCTTGCTTGCGGTGTAGGTGTTGGTGGTCGTGGTCGCCATCGTCGTATCCACTGTACCGAGAACTCTATGCCACTCGTACGTGAGGGAACCCTCGGCGTAGGGGAACTGCGGAAGATTCGTCACAAGCGTGGTTGTGATATCCCAGCTGTTCTTGTTCTTGTAGTCAGCGTAGTACGTGCTACCCACGAGCGTGGGTCGCGTGAAGAACGACTCGCCCAGATCGAGCCACGGGCCCGAGAAATCCGTGACGGACTCGGAGTCGGTCCACCGCTCTCGAATGCTCTCCGCACGAACGCTCGCCGAGAGTCTGCTGAACCTGTACGCGGAGTCGTACGGCACGACGAACCCGAGGTCCACCGTTTCGGTGGAAGCGACGACCGGCCAGGACGTCGGTGATGTCGGTGAATCGGTCGACCCCTGTCGGCGCAGCTGCACCTCGTAGTGGTCCGACGCGCTGATGCCATCCAGTGTGAGCAGCCACCGGAGTGTGCCGCCGCCCGACCCCGTCGGCTCGTGCCAGAACCGCGTCGCCTCGGGATCCGCAGCGAGTTCGGGAGAACCGACACCCACCGCCGGTGGCTCGTGGTTATCCACGATGTAGTACCGGCGTGGACGCGCAGCCTCGGCGCCCGTGCTGTCCTTGGCGTAGGCCTCGATGGCTATCTCGCCGTCCGTGGGCACCAGCGGTGTCCCCGATGCGTCGACCGCGGAGAGATCCCAGCTGAACGGCAATGGGAGCACACTCCACGTCGGGTCGGGCTCGTCCCAGAGCGCAAGATTCCCGATCTGGTCCTTGAGAAGCAACAGAGTGACGGTCTGGATTTTGACGACGTCCATCGTGCGGTCCTCGAAAAGCTGGGTTCGCAGTCCGACCTGGACAAGCGGATGGTCTTGCCCGGTCGCTGGGTCGATCCAGTGCGACGTGTCGGTGGACGTGTCGTGATAGAGCACAGCGCCATCAGGCGGCGTAGGCGACTGGAAGAACACGCGGGGGTCTGTCGTCGGAGAGCGCAAGGCGTCAGTGAGGTGCTGGTCCCTATCGCGGATGACCACCATCGTCTCGAACGTCTTGAAGATCTCGCCGCCACGCCTGATCGTGACCGTCAGGTACATGTCAGCAAGGGATTCGGACGCACCCTCCACCACCGAGGGCTCGATGGTGACGGTGTAGTCTTCGGCCACCACCGTCGTGGCCTCGATCGAGAACACGTCATCGAAGGGTAGCGCTCGCACCCGCTC